>JBFGLD010001341.1:0-2014 GCA_041576335.1 Anaerolineae bacterium
ATGCTCATTTGCAGCGGCTGAATATTGGCCCGGAGCGTATTCCCGGCTATGAACGTGAGCTGCGAACGCACTCAGAAGTCGCTCAAGCCATCGCCGAAGGACAAGCTGACGTGGGCTTAGGCGTTGAAGCTACGGCCTTGGCGTTTGGCCTGAATTTTATCCCGCTAACCCAAGAGCGTTATGATTTTGTCGTTCCCCTAAGCTCGTGGGAAAAACCCTCTGTGCAGGCCCTGGCGCAATGGCTTGGCACAGCACAAGCAAAAAGAAGCATTAAAACGTTAGGCGGATATGATCTTATCGAAACCGGACAGGTAAGGTGGGTAGGGTAGTTTTTTACGCAGTTATCTTACAGAGTTAAAGCACTTTCTTATTTGCTTAGGGCCTTTAAATATAGTCTTTAATTTGGCGCGCTGAATAGAAGGGATGTTGAGATATTAAGAAAACCGGCAAGATCTTGTTTATAATCAGTACAGCTTTCCTCTTGATTTTGACAATGAGCTCGAGAACAGTGGCAGCCGCCTTGAGCCAGGACGCTGCAGCCTGCGCCCAAGAAATTGTCGTTCAGGCTGATGATTGGTTATCCAAGATCGCCGAGAAGGTTTACGGCGATGTCTTTGCCTACCCGGCTGTCGCCGAAGCGACCAACGCTATGCACGCCGTGGATAACACTTTCGTCGAGATAACCAATGCAGATGTAATCGAAATCGGTTGGAAGTTGTGCATCCCGAGTGTGGCCGAGGCCGAGCGGCTGTTAAATCGCTCTCTAGCCGTACCGGCGCTAGCCGCAGCCCCGGTCGGTCCAACCGTCCAACCGGTGGGGCGATTGGTCTTGGCTACGACGACCAGCACCGAAAATTCCGGTTTGTTGCAGGCAATATTGCCGGATTTTGAAGCGCGTTTTGCAGCTTCGGTCGAGGTCATTGCCGTGGGTACGGGGCAAGCCGTCGAACTGGGTAAGAATGGTGACGCTGACCTCATTTTAGTTCACGCGCGCGATCTTGAAGCTGCGTTTGTCGCCGAAGGTTACGGCCTCAATCGCCAGGATGTGATGTACAATGATTTTGTCATTATTGGCCCTACCTCCGACCCGGCCGAAATTCGTGATATGACCGACGCTGTTGCCGCCTTGACCAAGATTGCCGCAAGCGAAAGCCCGTTTATCTCGCGCGGCGATAATTCGGGCACTCACGTCAAAGAGCGGAGCTTGTGGCGAGGTTCCAGCCTACCACTCGTGGAGGTGGCAGGCAGCAATGACGCGGGCAACACCTATCTCCGGCCTGAAGGTGCTTGGTACCAATCGGTGGGGCAGGGTATGGGGGCGACCCTGACCATTGCCGGCGAACAACAGGCTTATACCCTCAGCGACCGGGCGACTTATTTGGCTCGGACCCTGGAAGGCATCCGTCTGGAAATCTTGGTCGAAGGCGACTCGCGCCTGTTCAATCCCTATGGTGTTATCGCCGTTAATCCCGACGTACATCCCAATGTAAACGCCGCGGGTGCTCAGGCATTTATCGACTGGATCACCTCTATTGAAACCCAGCAGCTAATTGGGCAGTTTGGCGTGGCGCAGTTTGGATCGCCCCTGTTCGTACCCGACTCGGCAGCTTGGAGGGCGGCTAAACAGCAGCAGGAAAGTTAAATTCCGGAGCAAATCGAGAGCCGGGCCGCCTGAGGTGGGACGTAGGATGAAATGCCGGTTGAATAGTATTTAGCCGCGGTGTGAGATGATGCGTCTATGAACGACCTGGTACAAGGCTTCATCCAGGCCCTGAGTTTGATTGTCAGCCTCGATCCGGCCTTATATGAGATAATTCGGTTTTCGCTGTATGTCTGTGGCCTGGCCCTGGCCTACAGTACCATCATCGGCATTCCCGTGGGGGCTTTCCTGGGCCTCAAACGTTTTGCAGGGCGCCGTTTAATTATGGCCTTGCTTTATACAGGGATGGGCTTCCCGCCGGTGGTCGTTGGTTTATTTGTTTACCTGATGCTCTCCCGCAGCGGTCCGGTTGGG
>JBFGLD010001342.1:0-2009 GCA_041576335.1 Anaerolineae bacterium
GGTTACAGCAGCGTCCGATAGATGCTTTGGCCCCCCTTCTTGAGCGACAGTTAGAGTATTCGGAACCGCCGCCGGGTACCCAAGGACAATTGCCATTAGAACAAAAGTGACCAGGCTAAGGCGAACAAGGCGATACATTAACTTCTCTTAACGGTAAAAAACTCAGATTGTCTAATCTTCTCAGTTTTTAGGGACAAACGGAAAATACCTCTTCGCTGTATATTCTCGGTTTATGATGGGCAGCACTGCCACAGGTTGGTTGTCGTTGTCACCGATGGCAAAAACGGTTACAACAACACTTTCAGTTAGGACCAACGTGTCCGTTATCGACAACAGCCCCCCCAAGGCTAGGACCTCAACGTCGTGGGGGCCGGCTGGAACTTCCAGATAGGGACTAACCTCTTTATAGCCAAAGTCAGTCAGCACCTGGGTTCCGTCTACCAGGACATCGACCTCGGTCAAAGCGGGAATAGTGGCGAACGGTGCCGCGTGAACAACACGTACTTTGCCGTTACCAAGCGTAGGCGCCGTATTGTCGTCATTTAAAAGGAGTAAATCTAGTTTCTGAAATTCGCTCGCACCATTTCCAATGGCTGCGACAGTGTACTCGGTCTCGGTCAGGGTCACCGTCGCGCTTATGGCCGGCGTTGTGACCCCCGTGGGCACAATCTGGATGGTTAAGGGAAGACCGGACGGTACATCAACATAGCCTCCACTTGTGTCGGGATACTTGAAATCAGTTAATACCGGGCTGCCATTGACCAGCACACTGACCGAAGTTCCGGTGATGGTATTACTGAAGGGTGCCAGATGAGCCACCCACACTCGAGCCGTGGCTGCTGACGTCGATATGTCTCCTCCCTCGGCTAAGACCGGCTCGCCGATCCAATTGAGAGCCGTAAAGGTGATAGCCAACAGTCCAACTGAGAGGATTGGAATAAAGGCAAAGCGTGAAATCAGATGTTTCATTTTCTTGATACTCCTTTATCGAATTTTTGTAGAAATTGTAAATCTACCCTGGTCAAATGTTCCCCATAGTAATGGATACCATTATTAAGGGCAAACATTGGTGGCCTTCCTTCAACCAAGCGGTCGCTCATATAGGATTCTAGGTGAAAGAGAAAGAATAGTATACTCCAACCATAAATGATTAATAAGAAGACACCATTCAGCCTGAAGTCGAACACAAGACCGAGCCGACGACGACCCTCTACACGGATGGAAGTAACGCCTACAATCGAGTGACTGGGACAGGTCGGGGGCATGGCACGGTCTGTCATTCTCAAGGGGAATGGGCCCGTGATGACGATGGCGAGGGTATCCGTGAAGTCCATTGCAACACCATGGAAGGCATCTGGACCGGTTTGCGTAACTTTCTGCGTCCCTTTCGCGGCGTTCACAAAAAAACCTGGCCCAATATGTGGCTATGTTTGAGTGGTCTCATAATCTCCAGCGGGTCACTCCTGACTTCTTGAGATCTCTGATGATACCTCATTTCTCCTATTTACCTGTATGAGCGAAGGAAAGGCACGATGCCCCTTTCTTTTAAAATGTTTTTTACCTCACTCCGGCACACTTTTGCGACCAGCGTTTGCGGTATTGTGTCCGCAATATGCGGGCGCAAAGGTGTGCCGATTAAACACGGTCTACTAAACGCCCACTTACAAATTTATGCAGAACGCTGGCTATTAACGTTTGATACGGTAGCCCTTCTTCTAAGGCTCGCTTCTGCAACGCTTCTAAATCTTTGCTGGAGATTCTGATGTTGACCCGCTTGTCTTTTTTGAACGTGGCCGTGGCATATTCACTATAGGTTTGCTTCTCTGCTTCCACATTATCAACTGATTGCCATTCATCGGCCTCATACATAGAGTCACCGTCGCCCGCAGCTCCAGCGCTTCATCCAACTTAGCCCGGCTCTCTTGTTGCCAGGATATCTCGAACAGCCTCAGCCGCCAGGAATCCCGCCCGCAAATCTTCGTCATCAATGGTCTCTGTCAGGCTAAGGA
>JBFGLD010001343.1:0-2002 GCA_041576335.1 Anaerolineae bacterium
CCGACCTGGGTATCGAGATTGTGTACGAAGGCGCCTTCGAGCCGGGCGACACCGACTTCTCAGCCCAGTTGACTCAGGTCGCCGGTTCCGGGGCCGAGGCGCTGATCGTCCACGCCACCCCGGGCGAGGGCGCCCCGCTAACGGTGCAGTTCCGGGACTTGGGGCTGGAGATGCCGATCATCCACAACCACGGCATCGGCAACCAAGCTTTTATTGACCTGGCCGCCGAGGCCGCCGAGGGCGTCCTCTTTCCCATCGGTAAGCTGCTTGTTGCCGAGGGTTTGCCGGATGACGATCCCCAAAAGGCTGTCCTGCTGAATTATATCGCCGACTACACGGACTATACCGGTGGGGCGACGCCCAGTACGTTTGGCGGGCACGCCTGGGATTCGATGCAGATGGCCTTCTCGGCCTTGGAGGCGGTTGGGCCTGACCCGGCCGCCATCCGCGATCACCTGGAAAGCATCCAGAATTTTGCCGGTATATCCGGGGTGTTCAACCTCTCTGCTGAGGACCATAACGGCATCGGGAAAGAATCGCTGGTCCTGGTCGCAATCAGGGATGGTGGCTGGGTCTATATCGCGCCGGATGCGTATGCGGAAGCACCGTAGCCGAGTCGGCAATTTCAGGCAGCCGCAGCGCGCTGCGGCTGCCTGAACACGTGGGTTGGCACAGTTAGTGTCAAGAATTTGGCGACCGTCACTTGAACCCGTAAGAATTATGCAAAAATGGCTAAATCTAAGGCAATATTTCTTAATGAAAAGTGACGGTCGCCTTTCAACTGGGTGATTTCAAAGTTACTTGTTTTTGCTGTAGATAGTGAGGGAAAAAATTATGGCAGGCAAAATCCAAAAGTTTAAAGTTGCGGCTGTACAGGCTGCACCCGTATTTCTCGATCGCGAGGCCACTCTTGAAAAAGGGATCGGCCTTATAAAAGAGGCGGCAAGCCAAGGTGTCAAGGTGATTGCCTTCCCCGAAACCTGGATTCCAGGTTACCCTTGGTGGATCTGGCTCGGCTCACCGGCCTGGGGCATGCGCTTTGTCCAACGTTACCACGAAAATTCAATAGTTATTGACAGTCCTCAAGTTGACCGTCTGACCGGGGCCGCACGTGAAAATGACATTAATATGGTGATGGGTTATAGCGAGAAACACGGTGGCAGCCTTTATATGGGACAAATGATTATCGCCAGGGATGGGACAATTGTTGCCGCGCGCCGCAAGCTTAAGCCGACCCACGTCGAGCGGACCGTGTTCGGCGAAGGTGATGGCAGTCATCTCGCGGTTTACGAACTTGACTGTGGCCGTTTAGGCGCTTTGTGTTGTTGGGAGCATTTGCAGCCGCTAACAAAATACGCTATGTTCAGTATGAACGAGCAGATTCATGTCGCCTCGTGGCCGAGTTTTTCGCTCTATCGTGATATGGCCTATGCCTTGGGGCCAGAGCTCAACACCTCAGCGAGCCAGATGTATGCCGCCGAAGGGCAGTGTTTCGTTATTGCCTCAGTGGCAACGGTATCGGAGGAAATGGTCGAAATGCTGTGTGACACCCCGGATAAACGGGAGTTACTGCGACCGGGAGGCGGGTTTGCCATGATTTTTGGCCCCGACGGGCGGCCGCTGGCTGAACCCCTGCCCGAGGATACCGAAGGATTAGTTTGCGCCGATATTGACCTGGGCCTGATTGCCATTGCCAAATCTGCTGCCGACCCGGCCGGTCATTATTCGCGGCCCGACGTGACGCGTCTGTTACTGAATACTGAGTCGGCCCCGCGGGTTCAACACTTTAGCCTACCCATGCGCGAGACCTCGACCGGACGCGAGCCTCAGGGTGAACCACTCCTTATTGAACGCACCCGCAGCGATATGTCCTCGGCCACCAAGGTTGAAGAGAATTGAGGTTTCGACAGGCGTTACCGGGTGACGACCAAGCCAGGTTTAGGGGTCCGGACTTTGGTCATACTTCCGAACCAGGGCCAACTTGATGAAAAGAGGGATTGAA
>JBFGLD010001344.1:0-2000 GCA_041576335.1 Anaerolineae bacterium
GGCTTTTGGCGGTCTGTTGCGGTACAGGCAGCACGGTTGCCCGTGCAGGCGGATCTATCGCCGTTGGGGAGGAGTTGGCTGGGAGAAAAGTTGCGGTACCAGCCGCTTCCGGGCCTGGTGTACAGGCGGCCATTGTCAGAAAGAGACTACTGAGGATTAGCGGCAGCAGATGAGAGCGCATTCGTTGCCTCCGTTTTTATTTTTCCACCTGCAAGATGAACAGGCCGGCATCACCAGCGGCCACAACCAGCAAATCGCCGTCATCGACCAGGTTGTTACCTGGAAAATGACCGGCCAGATACGGCCGGGTCCTATCGCTTACGTTCATCTCCCAAATGCCATCGTCAGTTGACAAATAGACAACTTCGCCAACCGGAAACATATGACGAACGTCAAAAGACAGGGGGAAACGGCCTAATTCTTTTGGATATGCTGGATCTGAAATATCCAAGGCGATTAGATTCTTCGTGTCGTTTGAGGCATAAAAGAAGATATCGCCGGTTATAGTATACGGGCCGAACTGGTCTGGTAATTCGAGCCGGCCCGCGTCGACTGGACGCAGGGGATCGCCGACGTCATAGAGTACTTTGGTGACGCCGGCACAGGACGCAGCGATCAGATAGTTAGCCGCAATGGATAAGTCGCATAGACCCTCCGGCCAGGTCGAGAACGTGCTGAGGACAACGGGATTATCCGGATCGCTCAGGTCAACAATTCCCAGGTCATCGCCGACCGATGCGTAGAGAAGATTCTCGGCAAGGGACGGGACCGGCGGGGCAAGGAAAACCTCCTCAAATCCATGGGTCAGCTGGCGTGGATTCGCTGGCTGGCTGATGTCGAACATGAGCATAGGACTGATCCAGGGCATGACGTAGAGTCTATTTCCGCGTACGTAAAGCCTGGCAATTCCATCACCTTGCGACAGATTCAAAGCGAGCGCAACATCACCTGCTTTGGGCACAGCCGCCTGGTCCAAAGTCAACACGTGCAGCGTTGTGCGCTTTCCAATCGGGAGGTCACTAGAAATAATGTAGGCCACATCCTGGTTCAAGGCGATTTGGTCTGCACTGGTGAGGCCGGCAGGGGACATAAGAGTGCCGGCAAGGGTCAGGTTAGCCGGGTTGCTGCTGTCGAAAATCTGCAGGCCACCATGGCCAGCGGCGGCTACCAGAATATCTTCTTGTACGGCCGTATCGCTGACGCAGCCTTGGGGTTCAAACTCAGCGGTGTAGCCCAGCGCGACCACATCGGTGATATCAATGACGCGCAAGATGTAATCGCAATCCCCGTACAGGTTGGGCATTTCCACGATAAAAAGTGCCTTGCTATTCGCCGTCATTTTCATGTCAGACTGCGGCAGGATAACCTGGCTGGCGGCGACTTGTACCGGCTGCGCGGGGTTGCTTACATCCCACACCTGTAGTGGCTGATCGGTCACGCCGATATAGGCATGATTGTCTACGACAGTGAGAAAGTAACGCCAAAAGCCGAAGCTCATCTTAAATTCAAGCTCAGTTTCGCTGAGCGCCCCATCGAGATTGTCGGCAATAAAAAGCTGCAGCTTGCCTTCATTGACAATGTAGAGGATACCGCCGCTGGCGGTAACGGCAGCGGTGAAAGCCAGATCACGCCTTTGCCCCTCCACCGGATGCACCGGGTTGCGGATGTCAAGAGCGACCAGTGACTTAATCGCGTCGTCGGGCATCCCAGAGGCAAAGGTGTAGACGATGTCGCCGGCAGGGATTATGTTCCCGGACACGCCGCTAAATGAACCAATTAAGGTCGGATTAGCGCGTTCGCTGAGATCAAAGATGTGGAGTTCGGAGCCGGCTCGTACGTAAACCAGGCCAGCCTGTACGGTCACAGCGTCTACTATGGCAGGCAGCGGATCGCTCTGCCACAGGAATCGTGGCGCGGCCGGATCGCTGATGTCAACTGTACTCAAGCGAGGACCGGCGCCCAAGTAGACGATATCCCCGTCGAGCGCCAACGAACGGACC
>JBFGLD010001345.1:0-1997 GCA_041576335.1 Anaerolineae bacterium
AACACGGGCGCCCACGCTAAATCCCCGTGGGCGACGCGGTCCAAATCATCCTCCATCTGCGAGGTGAATTGGACATTGATAATATCCGGGAAATACTCGACCAGCAATTCGTTAACAATCTCCCCCAGTTCTGTGGGGTAAAGGCGTTTTTCGAATTTTTCGACATACCCGCGCTGTTGAATTGTAGTAATGATGGGTGCGTAGGTGCTGGGCCGGCCGATTCCGTACTCTTCCAACGTCTTCACTAAACTCGCCTCGGTATAACGGGGCGGCGGCTGGGTGAAATGTTGTTCAGGTAACAGCTTTAATAACGCAACCTGTTCACCGTCGTCCAATTCGGGTAAAATGACGCCTTCGTCCTGATCGGGAGCCGTATCTTCGTCCCGGCTTTCCTCGTATACCGATAGAAAGCCCTTGAAGCGGACTCGAGACCCGCTGGCCTTGAAACGATAGGGCCAAGAGCCATCGTCTGCCTGGGTCAAACCAGCCCCTACCGTAATCGACATGGTGTCGTATACAGCCTGAGCCATCTGGCTGGCAACAAAACGTTGCCAAACTAAAGTATAGAGCCGAGCCTGATCCCGACTTAAATAGGATTTCATCTGCTCCGGTTCGCGCCAAACGCTGGTTGGACGAATGGCTTCATGAGCCTCCTGGGCGCTCTTACTTTTGGCTTTGTAAATGGGCGGCTCTGGGGGCGCCAAATTGTGGCCATACCGTTCGGCAATAAAGCCGCGAGCCTCGTTTTGAGCCTGTTTTGACACATTCGCGCTGTCGGTTCTCATATAAGTAATTAAACCGACGGTACCTTCCCCGATATCTATACCCTCGTAAAGCTGCTGAGCAATACGCATCGTTTTGCGCGCGCCAAAGCCAAGCCGCCGCGAAGCTTCTTGCTGCAAGGTGCTGGTCGTAAAGGGTGCAGCCGGCCTGCGGCGCCGCTCTCCCTTTTTGACCTCATCAATCACATAGGTAGATTTTTCAAGTTCGTTAACAACAGAATGGGTATCAGCCTCGTTTTTTAACGGATGGGCTTGATCAACACCAACTGCTTCGCCTCGAATATGAGTTAGCCTGGCCCGAAACTGTCCATCCGCTGCTCTAACTAAAGAGTCACCAGCTTTCTTAGCTAAATCTGCCTCGATTGACCAATATTCAACCGGATCAAAATCGTCGAATTCACGCTCTCGCTCAACGACCAGGCGCAGCGCAACACTCTGCACTCGACCCGCACTGGTGCGACTTCGTACCTTACGCCAGAGCAAAGGGCTAATTTGGTAGCCGACCAATCTATCCAAAATACGACGTGCTTGTTGGGCATTGACCCGCTTCATATCGATTCCGCGCGGGTGCGCAAAGGCATCGGCCACAGCATCCTTGGTGATCTCGTGAAAGACGACCCGTTTGGTTCGTTTCTCGTCCATATCAGCTGCTTCGATTAGATGCCAGGCGATAGCTTCACCTTCACGGTCCGGGTCGGTGGCCAGGTAGATCTCTTCGGCGTTGGCAGCGGCGTTCGTTAGGTCTTTGACAACGGGCCGCTTTTCATTGGGCACACGATACTTGGGGGTAAAACCGTTTTCAACATCCACCGAAAGCTGCGAGCGCAGCAGATCGCGCACATGCCCGACCGAGGCTTTGACCACATAGCTTTTGCCCAAAAACTTGCCGACTGTCCGAGCTTTGGCCGGCGACTCGACGATCACAAGTTTTCCTTTTCGTTGCTTGCTCTTAGCTGATCGCTTCTTTGATTTGAGCATTTTGGGGTCGGGCGCAGGAACATGTTCGTGGCCAGGCGTACGCCCCATTTTGAACATATTGGTGCCACATACCGGGCAAACTCCTTTGGTACCCGGCGTGCCATTGGCCGTATAAACGGCCTGCGGCTGATCCATTTCTCGTTTTTCTCTACATTTTACACAATAGGCGATAATCGGTTCGATACTCATCTATAAATACTCCGAATGAAATTGGGGTGGGATATTCAAAAGTATCCG
>JBFGLD010001346.1:0-1992 GCA_041576335.1 Anaerolineae bacterium
CCAGGCGGTCCAAATCGGTAACTGGCCGGCTCCCTTCGGCATCACGCTCGTCGCCGACCTATTAAGCGTAATTATGGTAATCCTGGCCGGTTTGATGGCAGTATCGGTGGGTATTTATTCTCTAACGAACATCGGGCCGGAAAGAGAGTCTTACGGCTACCATCCGCTGTTCCATATATTGCTCATGGGTATTTGCGGTTCATTTATGACCGGAGATCTGTTCAACCTATTCGTCTGGTTTGAGGTCATGCTGATTGCTTCATTCGTCCTGTTAGCCCTGGGTGGCGAACGAGCTCAGCTTGAAGGAGGCCTAAAATATGTCACCCTCAACCTAATTTCATCAGCCGTCTTTCTGGCGGGGTTAGGGTTGCTGTACGGGCTTGTCGGTACGCTCAACATGGCCGATCTGGCCGTTCAGCTTCGCCAAACAAATTACCCGGGCCTGGTGACCACATTAGCCATGTTATTTCTCATTGCCTTCGGGCTTAAAGCCGCCATTTTTCCGCTCTTTTTCTGGCTGCCCTCCTCCTATCATACGCCCCCGGTCGCAGTATCGGCGATCTTTGCCGGGCTGTTGACCAAAGTCGGGGTTTATACCCTCATCCGTGTCTTTACCCTTATTTTTGTGCAAGATGTACCCTACACCCATACCCTGTTACTGCTTCTGTCCGGCTTGACTATGCTCAGCGGCGTTTTGGGGGCAGCCGCCCAAAATGAATTCCGGCGTATCCTGTCGTTTCATATTGTCAGCCAAATAGGTTACATGATTATGGGATTAGCGCTCTATACGCCGCTGGCCCTGGCCGGCTCGGTTTTTTATATTACCCACCACATCATCGTCAAGACCAACTTATTCCTGGTCAGCGGTGTGGCCCACCGGCTACAGGGGAGCTACCAATTAAAGAAATTGGGCGGGCTCTATGGCGCTTATCCTGTGTTAGCGGTGTTGTTTTTGATCCCAGCCTTCTCATTAGCCGGAATACCGCCGCTGTCTGGATTTTGGGCAAAATTCATTTTGATCAAGGCTGGCCTGGAGTTGGAGCAGTACGCCATTGTTGCCACTGCTTTGGTGGTCAGCCTGTTGACCGTTTTCTCAATGACCAAGATTTGGGCCGAAGCATTTTGGAAAGCAGACCCGGCGGGTGAGGAGCGCGATCTGGCAGAGGCTCCGCGACTCGGCAACCTGCTCGGTCTGGTGCTGCCCATTGTCGCCCTAGCCGCTATCACTGTGATCATCGGCCTGTTTTCCGAACCATTTTTTGTACTGGCCACCCGTGCCGCCGAGCAATTACTTAATCCAACGGAGTATATCGAGGCCGTAAGGCCGGTGCTTGGAGCGTCGCTATGAAGATATTCATCTTAAATGTTTTTCTGGCGTTCGCCTGGGCCGCTCTGCTGGGCGAATACACCACCGCCAATTTCATTGCCGGTTTTGTACTGGGCTATGCAATGCTGTGGATCATGCAATATGTCATAGGCTCATCGAGCTACTTCGTCAAAGTGCGTCAAGTGGTCAATTTGATCGCTCTGTTCATATGGGAGCTTATTTTGGCCAATTTACGCGTGGCTTATAGCGTCATCGCACCCCACAAAATGAGGCCAGGCATCGTGGCCATCCCCTTAGATATTACCTCAGATGTGGAAATCACGCTGTTGGCGAATATGATTACGCTTACTCCCGGCACGCTTAGTCTCGATGTGTCGGATGATCGGCGGGTTCTGTATGTTCACGGGATGCATGTGCACGATCTTGAAAGTTTTAGACGTGACATTAAAGATGGTTTTGAAAGAAAAGTAAAGGAGGCTTTTGAGTGAATCTGCAAGAAATCGACACGATCTTTATCTTGCCGGCCCTAACTCTGGCGATTGTACTGGCCTTCGTTCGGTTGGTACGTGGCCCCAGCCTACCGGATAGAGTTGTAGCGCTCGATCTAATTAGTACGTTGAGCATTGCCGTAATTGCAGCCTACGCCATTGCGACAAATGACCCAA
>JBFGLD010001347.1:0-1992 GCA_041576335.1 Anaerolineae bacterium
CTATGCCCACGACCACGCCAACCCCACCGTGATTTGGCCAATTCTCACTATTGCTGGAAAAAGTTCAGAGACAAATGCCAACGGATTCTGTTTCGAACATGAAATCTTGGACCATTATCAATACCTTCGCCAAAAAGTAGCTAAAATAGAGCGGTTGAGTACGATACGTTTTTTACCGACCAAAGTGAAAAGCGTAAAGGAAACAACCGCTCATGCCAGAGATAATAATCGTTTTACAGTGTTTAAGCCAATGTGTAAACAAGACAAGCCTACGACAGCTCAATAGTATCGTGTCAGCCATGTTAGCCATGACGGGCCGGGTGACTATGTTAGGCCTCTCCCGCTGGACAGAGCAAGGGGGGAGCTACCGGACCATCCAACGGTTTTACAACACAAGCATCATGTGGCTGAAAGTAAACTGGTTAATCATCCGGCATCATTTACTAGAGCCGGGGGATACAATTTTGATCGGCGGTGATGAAACGGTGGTCAGCAAAGCAGGCCAGAAAAGCTATGGCTTGGACCGATTTTTTTCATCGCTGTACGGCAAAGCAGTGCCTGGCTTATCGTTCTTTAGTTTATCGTTGATCAGCGTCAAAGAGCGAACCAGTTATCCGCTGATGATGGAACAGATTATCAAAGAAAAAGTACAGAAGCCGACCAAAAAAGGAAAGAGCAAAAAGGTTAAAAAACAAGTCAGAAAACGGGGTCGCCCCAAAGGGAGCAAGAACAAAAACCGCCGAGACGTCGTGTTGAAGCCCTATTTGTTGCATATTCAAAGCATGCTCAAGAGCCTTCTGTCATTGACTGGGGCCGATCTGAACCTCATTTATTGTGTATTGGATGGTGCTTTTGGTCACAACAATGCTTTCCAAATGGTGCGGCAATGCTCTTTACACCTAATCAGCAAACTGCGCTGGAATGCGGCCCTCTATTTTCCTTATGATGGTCCGCAAAAGAAGCGTGGGGCCAACAAGAAATATGGTGACAAACTCAATTATAAGCGCATCCCTGACCAGTATCTCAAAGACACAACTGTAACCGATGGCATCCAGACTGACATCTATCAGATGACGATGTGGCACAAGCTATTCCCCGATTTGCTCAATGTGGTCGTCCTGGTCAAGACCAATCTCACAAGCGGGGCTCGGGCTCATGTGGTGCTGTTCAGTAGCGATTTAGATTTAGCTTATGACAATCTGATTGACTATTATCGGCTTAGATTTCAAATTGAATTCAATTTTAGAGACGCCAAACAGTTTTGGGGACTGGAAGATTTTATGAATGTCAACCAACTCCCCCTTTACAATGCGGCTAACTTAGCCATGTTTATGGTCAACGTGTCTAAGGTCCTGCTCCGTCACTTACGACCAAATTGCCCGACCCTCAGCGTCAACGACCTCAAAGCCCATTTCCGAGGCCGCAAATATGTAGCCGAAACATTAAAATTACTTCCGCACCGGCCTGAGCCTATTTTTATTGACCGAATCTTCGCCAATATCGCTCAAATTGGCCGCATCAATGCTTCATAATCGGCGAAGGTATTATATTAACAATTTGTCCTTAAATTGTCTCTCAGAGAGGGGGTGTGTCCCAGATCTTCGGGACGCACCCCCACAGGCCGGCCAGAAAAATTCGGGAAAGACCAAAAGAGCGCGTGAGGTCGTATAAGATTGGGCCCCAAGCACCCTTCCTTACCAGGGTCAGCCCGGCCTATTTATCCAGCCAGGCGTACTTGACGGGCCAGATAGTTTGGGCCGGATCCAGATATAGCCCCTTGACGTAATCACGGGCTGCAACCGTTGAGAGACCATCAACAAGCATGAGTGTGGGAGCGTCATCCCGAGCCATTTTGATCACCTCGGCATAAATCGCGTCGCGCGCTTCCCGATTGGGAGCATTGTTGGCTTCATCGATGAGCCGATCCACTTCTTCGTTGCAGTAATGAGAGTAATCATAGTACACAGGAGGCCAGGCATCACACCGGTAATA
>JBFGLD010001348.1:0-1983 GCA_041576335.1 Anaerolineae bacterium
CTAATCGCCCATGGGGTCGACCGCATCAGTGGCATCAATTGTATTTCCGGGCCGCGCAGCAACCCCCATCCACACGACTATTCCGACCGGTTGATACGACCGGGCGATCTGGTCTTTATCGATATAATGAGCCACTACCTGGGTTATGCCACCTGCTATTACCGCACCTTTGCCGTTACCCGATCGACGCAGCGGCAGCGGGATGTCTATAAAACGGCCCTGGAATGGGTCCAAAAGTCGATTGAGGTCGTGCGACCAGGCATCACTACCGCCGACATTGCGGCCCAGTGGCCTTCGGCCAAAGATATGGGCTATACGGACGAAAGAGAAGCGTTTGGTCTGGCTTGCGGTCACGGTATTGGTTTGAGCCATCATGAGAAGCCGTGGATCTCACGGATGTATTCTTTGGATCATCCAGTGCCGGTTGTAGCGGGCATGCATTTTGCCCTGGAGACCTTTTATGGCGAAGGAGATGACGGCGCCAGGATTGAGTCGCAGCTAATCGTGACCGAGGATGGGCACAAGGTCATTACCAAGTGGCCGTGTGAAGATTTGATCGTTTGTCATCCCTGGTGACGAGCTACGTTACCGCCAGCCGTGGAAAAATAATCACGACTGACGGTAATGGACGAATTTACCGAATGAAATTAAAATTCGGGGTATTCGGCTATTCGCGGCATTGCCAACTAATCTTGAAAACTTATTACGATAAAGTCTTAGGAGAAACGCATGGCAAATGTTGGATTCATTGGCCTGGGGGCGATGGGATCGGCGATTGTTGAACAACTACTGAACGCCGGGCATTCCGTTACCGGCTGGAACCGGACCAGATCAAAAGCGAAAAAGCTAATAGAAGCGGGTCTGAAGTGGGCCGACTCGCCGCGGGCTGTGGCCGAAACGGCTGATGTGACGTTTAGCATGGTCTTTAATGACGAGGCATTAAGGGCGATTGCAGCCGGGCCGGATGGCGTCATTGCCGGGTTGAGCCACGGTAAAGTTTACGCCGATATGAGCACCGTCAGCCCCGATGTGGTGCGTGAATTGGCCCCGCAGGCCGCCGAAAAAGGAGCCAGCCTGCTCGATTCGCCGGTGTCCGGCAGCCCGATTACGGTCAGGCAGGGCAAGTTGACCTTCATGGTCGCCGGGGACAAATCAGCATTTGAAAAAATTGAGCCAATTCTGCTGACCATCGGACCTAAGGCCACCTACATTGGCCCCAGCGGTCAGGCGTCGGTGCTGAAGATTGCCCTAAATTTGAGCATCCCGGTGCAGTTGCTGGCCATGTTTGAGGGGCTGGCGCTCGCCGAAAAGAACGGTATCCCTCGTGAGTTGGCTCTGGAGGTTATGCTGAACAGCGCCATTGTCTCACCGGCGATGAAATATCGTGGACCGTTTGCCCTGGCGTTGCCCGAAGAACCCTTATTCGACATGACAGGTCAACGCAAAGATATATTTATGGCCTTAAAAATGGGCCACGAGCTAGATGTGCCTTTGCCAACAGCCGCTGCAACCGCCCAAGTTATGGCCACCTCCAGCGCGATGGGGTTTAGTGACGAGGATTTTGGGGTGATGTACAAAGTATTAGCCCGTATGGCAGGGTTGGAGGAATAGCCTAAGTAGGTAGGAAAAACACCCCAAAGCTGTTTGTTTTCCACCGCAGCAGCTTAAATTAAGTAGCTCAAATGAAGTAACTCAAATGAAGTAGCTCATAATTTATGTCAAGGAGGACGTAATGAGAACACGTAATCTTAGTTTCTTATGGTTGTTCGTTTTGAGTTTGGTACTGGCTGCCTGTACCGGGGCATCAGCCCCACCCGAGCCGGCCCCGGCGGAGGAGTCCTCAGCGGAGCAAGCCGCCGAATCGTATTTCTTCTTGGCCTCCGCAGGTCTCGACGCCGAACAGTCCGTGGCTGCGCTCCCCGCCGTCGCCAAGTTCGCGCAGGCAGGCATGTTCGACATGGCAACCGCCACCGACCTCGCCAC
>JBFGLD010001349.1:0-1977 GCA_041576335.1 Anaerolineae bacterium
CCCAAACCCATATGGTCGGTTTTATAGGTGGCGGTGTAACCCCAGTAGTGCGTCGTATGGAACTGGGATTTGCCCAAGGCGTAAAAAACGTCGATCCCACGATCAGCTTTATTTCCGACTATGTGGGGGAGTTTGACGATCTGGTGAAAGGGCGCTTGCTGGCCGAAACCCAGTATACCTTAGGCGTTGATGTTATCTACCAGGTGGCCGGTGCATGCGGCCTGGGAGCCATCCAGGCGGCGGCTGATATGGACCGCTGGATCATCAGTACCGGTGCCGATCACAGCGACTTGGCGCCCAATGCCGTGCTAACCAGTCGAATCAAAAATGTCGGCAAAGCGGTACTCGACGTCATTGAAGCTACTATAAACGGCCGTTTTGAAGGAGGCGTTGTTAAGAGTTACGGTTTCGCCGAAGGTGGGCTTATGCTTGCCCCGATCCGGGCCAGTGTATTTAAAGTGGTCACGCCCTCAATTCAAAATATTATGCAGGAAATTCAAGCTCAGGTGATCACCGGGGCCATCAAAGTTGAGCTTGACGATCTTTAGCCAATCTTTGTAATCTAAGAACGCCCCAAGGCTTGTTGAATTTTTTGAGCCAGGTCTCTCTTCTGCAGCTGTGTTCCCAGCGCGTCGTCCAGTAAAATAATTTCTCCCTCGTCTGTACTAAGCGTTAGGCGCGTATTTTTGCCATCGCGTTTGCCAATTGGATACGTAAGGCTGGCTTGACGGATTTCTTCGTAAGCCAGTTTTTTTTGGATCGAAGATGCAACAATTCTATAAGAAAGTTGTCTTGCACTTTGATCCAACTGAATAACGCATTCTTGCGCCTCGGCCGCGCGGACCGTTTGTAGATGTTTTTTAGAGAAATAGCTCACCGCCGGCGCGACCAGTCCCCAGGCCAGGGCAGGTAAGAGCAAAAATAGGGCAACAAAGAGTAATCGTGTTTCCCAGGTCTGCTGATTTATTTCAAATGCTATGGCCAGCCCGGTCAACAGCATCACGACCAGCAGCGCAGCCACCGGCCCCCAAATTAACCAGGCCATCCCCTGGACCGTCGGTTCACCGCGGA
Source organism: Anaerolineae bacterium (assembly GCA_041576335.1). Classification (GTDB taxonomy): domain Bacteria; phylum Chloroflexota; class Anaerolineae; order 4572-78; family J111; genus JANQQF01. The sequence continues at coordinate 1,072 of JBFGLD010001349.1, forward strand.
TGACAAAAGTCTGCTTTCCAGCGTGAGACTCTTCCCGGACAGTGGTTACCAGCCGTGTTGACTTTGTCATTACCAACCACCACGGGCGTCGATAGGTACTCACAGGCTAGCCTTCTACTTGCGCTGAAGAGTCCACATTTCGACGAGCCCACCCAGCGTAGCTGAGTCGCCAAATTAGTAAAAACAGCGTTGTAACGGTCAAGGTAACCGCGGCAAACGTAGGAATAATGCCGCCGCTAAGCGGGCGTCCCAAAAAAAGAGCGCGAAAAACCAAACCAAGCGGCCCGCCAATCACCACCCACGCCAGCAGCAAACGCGGCAGCAGTTTCCGCCATGACCGGCTGACGTCAGCCCGGAAGAGACCAAACCACGGGCTGATTGCGAGCCAACTTATTATAAAGGGGGCGGCCGTCGATACCACGGCTTTGATATCTGTGAGGGAGAGCGCATGACTGCTCCGGCCAAGCCAAACAAATAGGAGAAAGGCTGCTACATCGCCCGCGACAAGCAGGCCTACAGTCGAAACCCCAGACGCTGTTTGGCCGGTTGTTTTTAATGGTTGGCTCATTGCTTTCTCACTATGATCTCAAAGCACAAATGGGGCCTAATCTGGCTGCCCGCTTGAGCCTCGATTCTACCCTATCTCGTTACGAATCACAAAATAAGGGTTTTCGCGTTCGGTGAATTCGAACTGTTCAAAAACGATTTCCCTGCAGAATTCCTTTTTCCCCGAAGTTATTGACCCAAAATGGTACAAGCTGTATTCATTAGCGGTTTACAGGGTCATAGCAGAGCACTGGTGCACCTGACCGGCGTTCTTATTCTTAAGGATGTTGACTCATTATGGAAAGTCGAGTACAATAAGATATAATAATATGTCAAGTTGTTACTGCCGATGGACGCAGC
>JBFGLD010001350.1:0-1975 GCA_041576335.1 Anaerolineae bacterium
GAGTCGTGATCGGCCAAAATTTCGTCGCCGTCTGTCTCGATGACCGACATCGAGATAAGATCGTTCAATTCTGCGGGCCGGTCCACCGGAGCCCAGGTGGCATTTTGTTCTCGTAACTCCTCCAATGCCTGGTTAACGTCGTCTTCACTTACCTCAACAGGTTTAACCTCGAGGCGAATATCACGATAATTGCTCAGCTCAACCTTAGGCGGGCCAGGTACCTTGACCCTTAGCGTGAAGGGATCCCAGCTAATCTCATCGAACGATAGTTGGGCGTAGGGCACTAATTTGGCTTCCACCAGCCCATCTTGAATAATTTTTTCGACAGAATTTTCCAGCACTTCTTGTTGGACGGCTTCCATGCCAAAACGACGCACAACGGTATTGTAGGGTGCTTTTCCAGGTCGAAAACCGGGAATTTGAACCTGCCGGGCAATTCTTCTGGCTGCCTTTTTAAGCAGATCCTGCTCGTGGGCCGGGTCCACTTCAATGGTGAGCAAAACTTCACATCGTTCTAGTTCTTCAGTTGTAACCTTCACCAGGTAAACCTCATTTTTTTCGAATTAAATTGTTATGGACGTGAAATTCATCATAGCATAAAGAATAGCCCCGTGCAAATCAATTGGGGAAATGGGGTGCCAACGGAGTTCGAGTCCAATGATACCGATTTTTTGTAATTATGTCAAGTAAATCGAAAAAATTGGGCGGGGGCAGATCTGTTAGCAACACAAAAAACCGGACCGGTAGAACGAACGGATTTAAGCAATTTCAACTGCAAATTCTGCGATTCCGGGCTCAACATGCTCGAACCTTCGTCAAGATAACAACTCATCTTTCGGGCACCGGTCAAATTGCTCTATTATCTCAATTTGTCAGTAAAAACCACTTGTGCTAAACTAAAGGTATCCCTGCTGTTCCCGTGATGCTCCACGCGTCTTGAGCCAACATTTTTTGATCGGGAGTGTTAGTTTTAGAGGGGATGCGGTAGCCTGCGCCAAGGCAAGGCAACACCTTCTATTCGCACACCCACCTGCCTAGAGCAGGTTCAAAGGCAACTGGATGCCACACGGCTCAGCGGGGCGATTTTTTTGGATTAACGCATTTCGCCAAGATCTTTCTGCCCGGGCTCACCACGCCAAATCACAGCAACCATTGATCCAGAATAGGGTCACATTGCCTCGGTTGCTATTCAATCGAACAAACTTTTGTCCAAGGTCTACATTTAAATTATAGACTTGCCCTAATATAACCACGCTGATAACGGCGAGGGTCACCAGCGTGGGTAAATGAAAGAAGTTGTTGAAGAAGCTGTCAGCCGGTGGCTGAGTTTTTGGTCGATCCCTGAGCATCCTATCACGGTCTCTTCTGCCAGCATATCTACGACGGCTTCGAGGCTCTTTGTTTCGTGGTATTTGCGCAGTTGCCGGTCTGCACTCGCGCCGTTCTTGAGCATGGTCCGCACATACTCGACCTCGCGCCGGGTACCCAACTCGTCCACCACGTCATCAATTATTTCTAACAGCTCATCCATCAAAAAGCGCAGAGGCACCGGTTTCTCTTGGCCAAAATCAATCAGCTCACCATCGATGCCATCTTTAATGGCCCGCCACTTGTTTTCGGCAATCAGACCACGACGGTAAATACGCCAGGTCTGGTTGCTTTTGCGCAACCTTATGAGCTTGGCCACGACCGCCTGAATCAAGGCGGCAATCGCAATTACCTCATCTACTTTAGTGACACAGTCACACATTCTAAATTCAAGCGTCGGAAACCTTGGGTGAGGCCGAATATCCCACCAAATTTTGGTTGGCTCATCAATGCAGCCTGTTCTCATAAGGGTTCCGGTGTAACGTTCATATTCTTGCATCGAGCTAAAATATTCCGGTAATCCGGTCCGAGGCAAGTCTTCAAAAATGACGCTGCGGTACGACTTCAAGCCGGTTTGACGTCCCAACCAAAAGGGAGAGGAAGTAGA
>JBFGLD010001351.1:0-1970 GCA_041576335.1 Anaerolineae bacterium
CGCTATTTTTCTGTGGGTGTTACGGATCTGTCGGGAATTCACTATGTTCCGTCAAGCCGCCGCTTACTTATTATCAGCGATGCCAATAACCTGCTGTTGGAAGTTAGCTTGACGGGGCAGGTCTTGGCGACCTATCTATTACCGGGCAAAAAACAAGAAGGCATTACCACAGATAAGTATGGATTTTTGTATATTGCCCAGGATACAAAGAAAGCGCTGCTGAAGTTCACCTCACAGGACAATGCTAACGCTACAAACCGGTAAAGATCTTGTCAATTTAAGAGGTATGGCTAACTCGATGCGCGTGCTGATTGTAGAAGACCAGGTGAAGATGGCGAGCTATCTTAAGCGAGCCCTGGAAGAGCAAGGATACGCTGTGGATGCAGCCCACAGCGGACCCGAAGCCCTGGATTGGACCCGCACCGTTGAGTTTGACCTCATTGTACTCGATATAATGTTACCGGAGATGGATGGCCTCACCGTTTGTCGTACCTTGCGCAACCAAGGCAATCAGGCTGCTATCTTGATGTTGACCGCCCGTGATGCCGTGGATGATCGGGTGACCGGTTTAGATGCCGGGGCCGACGATTATCTGGTTAAACCCTTTGAACTCAAAGAACTACTGGCCCGTCTCCGTGCCCTGGCCCGACGGCAGACACAGGCTGATACGAATATTCTGAAGGTGGCCGACCTGAGCATGGATACCCGCACCCGGCTGGTCATGCGGAGCGATAAAGTCATCAAAGTCACCGGCAAAGAGTACGCTGTTCTTGAGTGTTTGATGCGTGAGCCGGAAAGGATTTTGACCCGTACTGAAATTGCCGAATCGGTTTGGAATTATGATGTCTACAACCAATCTAACGTGGTAGATGTTTACATTCGCAATCTGCGGCGCAAAATTGACGATCCCTTTAACCTGAAACTGATATGGACCGTACGCGGGGCAGGCTACCGCTTATCAGCCCAAGGTGAGACTGAATGAAACAGCTCAACACCCTGCGGGTTCGCTTTGCGCTGTGGACGGCCGGGTTGTTGTTGATTACACTTACCCTATTCAGTCTATTTGTCTATGTTCGCATGTCGCAGAGTTTGGCCGCTGCAGTCGACGATGCCTTGAGAACCGGAGCGTCACATGTCCTGGCCGAGATCGATGTTCATGATGGTATATTAGCATCAGTTGATGACTTCATACAGGAGATGCCCGATACGCCGCTGCTTGAGCAGGGTTTCTCGTTTAGAGTATTTGATAATGCCGGTAAGACGCTCCAAGGCTACGGCCCTTATCAAGCCTTACCTCAACCCCAGGCCAGTTTCATAACGCCTGACCAATCTGAAATATTCAATACAATTACCGATGCAGCCACCCAGCATCCGGTGCGGGTCTATACAACCCCAATCGTAGAACAGAATCAAATTATGGGGACTCTTCAAGTCGCCCAAAACCTGATTAATACCCAACGAACCCTCAATCAATTGCTCACCACACTTTTGGTAGGCGTGCCCTTAGTGGTTGTGGTGGCCGCCGCCGGTGGTTACATTCTGGCAGCGCGTGCCCTGGCTCCCATCGACAAAATTACCCGTACTGCCCGTCAAATTTCGGCCGGGGATTTATCGGCTCGCCTGAACCTATCTGTCGCCGATGACGAGGTAGGTCGCTTGGCCGATACCTTTGACTCAATGCTAAGCCGGCTCGAGGAGGCGTTTCGGCGAGAACGCCAATTTACCGCCGACGCTTCGCACGAACTCCGCACGCCGTTGGCAACGATGCAAACCATCCTGGGCAGCACTCTGGCCCAGCGACGAACACCGCCCGAGTATGAACAGGCAATGGCCGACCTTTTTGAGGAAACAGACCATATGCGAAAGTTAACGGAAGGACTATTGCATCTGGCCCGAACTGATAAACCTAACACCCCTGCCTTACACGAACCGGTCGACCTTTCGAACTTGCTGGAAGATGTTACCGCGTC
>JBFGLD010001352.1:0-1964 GCA_041576335.1 Anaerolineae bacterium
CGCTGCAACTTATCCTGTCCCGGCTGCTACGCCCTGCAACCAGGCGCGGGACCGGAACTGACTCCGGCAGAATTATGTGGCTTGATTGACCAATGGTCGCAGATGCGTATCTTCCAATTGGCCGTGGGGGGTGGCGAGCCATTATTATATGAGGGATTGTTCGAGGTGCTATCTTACGCCCGGCAGCAGGGGATGGTTCCCAATCTGACTACCAACGGGGTCCTGCTTACAGCCGAGGTGGTTCGTCGCTTGGAGGAAGCTGGCCTAAGTAAGGTCAACCTCAGTTGGAACGGCCCAGGACACACGCAGCGCCAGCGCAGCCGGGTGGTCCGGCAAGCCTTGCCACTCCTACTGGATTCGGCGTTACAGGTCGGGGTGAATTTGCTGGTTACGTCCACAATAATCCCTTCTCTGTCTGAAGTGCTGATCCAATTGCAAAAGCTGGGCCTGCGGCAGGTGACGCTCCTGCGCCCCAAACCGCCCACTGTTCCCACAAAAACCAGTCGAGCCTGGTACCACACCAACCGACTGCGCCGCGTTGACCTGCTCCGCCTGCGTACCATTTTGAGTGACTGGAGAGGAAGCCTGAAACTGGAAGTGGGCAGCGCTCTGGTCGGACTAATGGGAGATGTGCCCCCATCGACCTTACGCCAGCGAGCGGTCTACGGTTGTGCGGCCGCACGGCGTATCTGCACCGTCTGGCCCGATGGGCGAGTGAGTCCTTGCTCGTTTCTAGCCGACCTCAGCGCCGGGAATGTACACCGAACCGCATTCGCCGAACTGTGGCAGCATGGGCGGAATTGGCATGCTTTACGCGATCCGACCGTCCGACCACAGGACGGCTGCACCGGTTGCACTATCCTCTCGCAATGTGGCGGGGCGTGTTGTGTAGCCCGCTACGAGCATAGCGACCTGTTCGCTGGTGATGCTGAATGTCCCCACTATAAAAGTTGATCGGACCTTACCGAGTTTCTGTTATATCAAGAAACCGATTTGTTGATCCTTCTGCTATTTATGCCGTTTACGCTTGCGAGCCTCAAACTTATCAATGTCTGTCTCTTCAGAAAACAGAAATCTGAAAATTTATTGGTCATCAAAATCTGCATACTGCGGCGGCCTTTCACCCACTCGCCTCTTTAATCTCTCTTCCCCGGTTTGGCCAGGAATGTATGGAATGATTCCTTTTTCATACGCAGCTTTCTGGATACTCAATGGCGCACTACGAGCATCCACCACTAACCCATCGACCATAATCATCCAGGCCAGGGGGTTTTCATCCATTAGACTGGGTAAGCACCAGTTAGGATCAAACTGAACCATATCCATCAAATCTCGAATTTGTCTGGATTTGTTCGCCCCAGTACTTTGGCTGATACCAAAACCTGCACAGAGTTCTGTGGCACTCAAATATGGTTCTTGGCTCTTATCAAAAAGAAAATTCACAAAGCCAAGCGCATAGATGATACCACAAGCCCAACTGTTGGGTTTACCTCTGGACAGCGGGGATAGACGTTTGCGACAAAGCGTTGCGCTTAGTTGGCGCGCCAATTGCGCATATTCCTCATTCAGATGCTCTTCACAAAATCCGTCGGTCAATGCGACAATTGTATTGTAGGTAGATTGCATTTTTTTCGGGACTTTTTCCGATTTTGATTTTATTGTCATCAAATCACCCTATTCTGCTGCCACAATTTCAGAAGCAGCATCTATCAATTTCAACAGCTTGCGAGTGCATCTGATCGTGACCATATGCCTCAGTCCGGTTTTCGTAACTCACCCCGAGCATCTAAATCCTCATAAAAGCTGAGTGGTCTTTCCAAGACCTCTAACAACTCCAGAGGTATTTCTTCTTTGTTCAATATCCCAACTGCGATGGCGTAGGCAACATTCATCTCAGCTAGACTATCTTCGTTGTATTTTTTGTATAGCTCTCTGGAAGGGCCAATTTCATATTGATGGATCCG
>JBFGLD010001353.1:0-1962 GCA_041576335.1 Anaerolineae bacterium
ACCGCCTTGTCTCTTGCGGGTTCTATCGTTGAGCTCTCGCACGTTTATACAATTTTAAGGTTCTACTACTTGACCGTATATCTCATCGGTGTCACTAGACAAAGATGACCATTTAGGATGATTGTTGTGGAATATGACCGGCAATAGAACCGTCGCAACTGTTTTCTGACTCCAACTTCCCTAATTAGACCATTAACAATTGAATATCTCAGCGGAGGTGCTGAGATGTCATATGCCATTTCTCCACTAGAAGTGATAGAGCTACAAAAACGTGATTGCCCCTGCGTTTACTTTGCTTGGCAGCGTTTAGGTAAAGATATTCTCGCACCACCTCAGCAGCGGCAAAACAAACGCCACCGCTTCAGAGCGAACAGCAGCCGAAGATTATCGTGTCTCCGGCTGTTTTTTTTATTTTTGGCCAATTATCATTAACAAATTATCTGCCATTACGTGGAGAAAGGAGTTAGAGAATTAGGGTTCGAAGAAAGTAGAAAAGAGGCCTTATTGGGTTCCGACTACAAATGGAACAGAAAAAGGACATTCGTGGCAATTTTGATTACCGCCAACAGGAATGCGGCCAAGTACGGTAAGGAAAGAATGAATTATATCATCCCAACAATAACAACTGGACCAATGACGTTCTGACCAAAATAGGGCAATAGTGGCCAAAATCAGCATTAGGGGCTGGTGAGCGCCAGACCACAATAACATAATCGTTCTTCAACTCACCAACAGCCTCATCTATCTCTTAGTAAGGTTTGTAGGAGGTGATGCCTATGATTATTAGAGAGTTGCGAATTGTGTTGGGCTGATGGCTATTTACTAAAAAATTACACTGACAAGGAGACTGAAAAAATGACTTCCAAGTTTGCAAGATTAAGTATTTGGTTAGCGGTAGTCGTTGTCTTGGCAGGACTATTGGCCTTATTGAGACCTACGGTTACAGGGGATCAAGTGGCCCAAGCTGACTCGGATGACTAGACCGTCGAGTTGTTGGAGGTGCCGCCGGAATTAACTGCTAGGTGGTGGCAGTGGGGGTTCGAAATACCTGCGGACAGAAATTCACTCTCGGATCCGAGCGGGGAATTCTGCGACGAAGGACAGCCAGATGACGTGTGGTATCTTGCTGGTGTCTTTGATATCAGTGCTACGGGAGTAGAACGGGAATGCGAGATACCTGATAGGAGGCCCATTCTTATCCCCATCATCAACTTGGTGTGCCTTGAAGTGGATGGTGATATTGACACATTCGGTAGCTTGGAAGAATGTTTAGATTTCTTATTGCCATTCATAGATGAAGAGTCGTTAACGTTGACCATCACGGGGGATGATGACGAAGTACTCGATTTGAGCGACGAAATATCGCAGGTGCGGTCTCCTAACTTCGAAATAAATTTTCCAGATAACAATATCAAAGGACTTGATCTTTCTGATCCAACGGTGCCTAACCCAAGTCGGGCGCGGTCAGACGGTTACTGGGTCCTGCTCAGGCTACCCCCTGGTGAATACACGGTCAACTTTTCAGGGGCGGTTCCAGATTTTGGTTTTGCCTTGGACATAACTTACAAGATTGAGGTTTTGAACCAGGTGCCAGATTGTTCAAATACCACCCCCAGCATCGAAACCCTCTGGCCTGCGAATCACAAATTCGTATCCATTGACATACTTGGGGTGACCGATCCGGAAGGAGATTCGCTCGCGCTTTCCATCGATAGTATCTACCAGGATGAGCCGGTAGACTCCAAAGGCGACGGGAGCCACACCCCGGACGGCCAGGGGGTGGGCACAGCCACAGCAGAGGTAAGAGCAGAACGTGCCGGAGGAGGCAATGGGCGTGTCTACCATATCAACTCTACCGCTGATGATGGGCACGGCGGCTCTTGTTCGAGCGAGGTGCTTGTTGGGGTGCCTCACGACAAAAAGGGTATTCCGGTGGATAACGGCGCGCTGTATGACTCAACA
>JBFGLD010001354.1:0-1953 GCA_041576335.1 Anaerolineae bacterium
TAATTCAGTATGGCTCAACACCCGATAAGCCGCAACCCGCAGTTCCAAGCAGGCTAATTGTGCGGGATTCAAATCGATAGCGATCACCCGAGCCGGATTTCTGCTGAGCATCGCCAACGTATTATCACCGGCCGAAGCAATTGACAAACAAACGTGTCCCGGCTGAATATCCAATGCGTTGAGCAAAATATCGGCATCCTCCCAACATTGAGCATAACGGATGGCGGAAAAGTCGGTTTTGCCGGCAATTTCGCTCTGAAATACGTTATTCATTCAAATTCTCCGGCACATCAATTTTTGTAACCCAACCTGTGCTGCCGTTAAACTCAACCCAATCGCCATCCTTAAGCCAATTAGTTACATCGACCAAAGAGGTCACCGCCGGCAGCCCCAACTCGCGCGCAACAATAGCCGCATGGGAAAGCAGGCTGCCCTTCTCAACCAGCAGTCCGGCGGCCAGTGGAAACAACACCACCCAGCCCGGGTCCGTGCGTTTGGCGACTAAAATTTCGCCGGCTTGTAGGGCCGCAGTTTTTGGATCGATCACAACCCGAACGCAGCCTTTTATGACGCCCGGTGAGCAGCCCAGGCCGCGCCGCCGGTCACCTTTAGCAGCTTCGCCTAGCGGTTGGCCGCGGAAAGTGTTGCCGTAATGAACAGCACCACGTGTTTCAAAACGACCGTCGGGCGATTCCAATGTTTTATAACGTTCAAATTCAGCTTTTCGTAAGGCAGCCAACCCCTTCATATCGGTCGTGGTCGTGGTACCGTCGACAAAACCAAGGATCTCTTCAACCTCCAGGTAAAAAATGTCGCGGATCTCGTCCAACAGGTCAAGGGCCTGAAGCTTACGCCCAACTTCCAGAAAAATCATGCGCGCCCGGCCGAACAAACGCGTTCGTTCGAAGCGCAGATTCTCCCGGTTGCGAATCAGTAGCCGGGCATTTTTCAGTACCCAGTTAAACACCAGGCGGCGCACGGGATTATACCGGAGTGCCCGGCCAATATCTTGTTCCACTTGAGCGGCTTGTGTAGCGCGATCCGGATCAATTTTCGCGGCCTCCGAGTCAGACAAATAGCGCGATTCAGCCAATTGTCCCACCGAACGTAATAACAACAGCGGATCATCCTGCAGGGTGGGGCTTTCTAACTTCAATTCTTCCAGGCAGCGGTCGCCGAATTTGTCGAGATAGACGCGATATTCCATTTCAAACTGCGGCAGCCCGGCCATATAATTTAGAATTCGGGCTAAAGAACCCTGCTTAAGAAGATTAACGAAAACCGTATCTTGCCGGGCAAGCCGAGCCATCCGGCCCATATGCGCAGCAGGCTCGGCACTGATAATACCGCCTGAACCGGCGAGTAAATCATTTTGGAGTGTCCCGTTGGTATCACCACACCACATTTCGGCCAGCTTACGCAGGAGGCCATAGAAAATCATGGCGAAAAAATCGTTAACCAGCGGCGCATCCCACTGCGTCAATAGCTGGCTTTCAAGATCCCGGTAGTAGGCCGCCAGTTGATCAAGACGATACTGGCCTAGATTTGGCCGTTCCAGTCCAAGGGCTTGGCCGAGTCGCCGGTTAAACCGTTCGATCCGGCGCGGTAGTAAAAAGTAGTTTGCCGTCAATCCGGCTACGGTACGCGCCAACCGGAGTCCATCCCGGAGCCGTGCTCCCGGAGTAGGCAGCTTGTGGTCGAGCAATACCGCAGGCAGGCTCTCTTTGACCCCCATCATCTGCTCCATAAATTGGCGGTTAAGCGTATAGCCCGGCAGCATCGCCAGCACTCGATACCAACTGAGTAAATTGTAATAAATACGCCCGCGTATGAGACCAAGCATGTGCCGAAAGGTATTGTGCTGGGCCACGATGGTAGGTCGGGGAACGCCCATAATCAGGCAGAATTGGCGATAGACCTCTTCGTAAGCCCGACGAGCAAAAGAGAACGTCA
>JBFGLD010001355.1:0-1952 GCA_041576335.1 Anaerolineae bacterium
CGCTCGTGAGCGGGCCCGTGAACTCTTGTTAGCAAATCTCCAGAACCTAATCCATCGTAGACTCATTAGAGAACCGGAGCCACCTGCTAACGGCCGGTTAGCAGACATTCAGGTGCCGACGCTCATCATCGTCGGTCAGGGAGATAATCCTGATCTGCATGAACATGCACATAAGTTGGAAATGGGCGTCGCCGGTGCGGAAAAAGTGGTGATCCCCAACGCCGGCCATCTCGTTCATTTGGAGCAGCCAGAGGCATTCAATCAGGCAGTGCTTGATTTTTTACGGCAGCAATAGATACTGAGGATCATCAACCCTTAAGCCGGGCGCCAACCAACATAAGCTGCTTTTTTAAACCGCCGAGACCCTTCTAAAGTCATAATCCTCATTTGACTCAATTTCTCCCTTGCAACAAAATAGACCCAGTCCGACCCGTCACATTTGTCAACCTGAACGATTCAAGAAATACCCCCAGGTATTTACATATTCTCGTAAATAAGGAGTGCAGGCCGTGAAGAATTTTGTTGTGGCTCACGATTTGGGAACAACCGGCAACAAAGCAACCCTCTATAATCAACAAGGTAATTTGGTCGGCAGTGCTTTTGATAGTTACGAGACCGAGTATGCCCAGGCTAATTGGGCCGAGCAGAATCCGGAAGATTGGTGGCAGGCTGTTGGCAACTCTACGCGCAAACTGTTACAGCGGACCAAGGTACGGGCTGACGATATTGCCTGTATTGTCTTTAGCGGCCAGATGATGGGCTGCGTGCCCTTGGACCAAAATGCCAGGCCGCTCCGAAAGGCGATAATCTGGGCCGACCAGCGTTCGGTCACCCAAGAACGGTGGGTTGGCGAACGAGTTTCGCCGGAAGAGGTCTATCGAATTACCGGACACCGGCTCAGCGCCTCCTATTCACTCAATAAGATTTTGTGGCTGCGGGACCATCAGCCGGACATTTTTCGAGACACCTACAAGTTTGTCCACGCTAAAGACGCCATTGTAGCCCGCATGACGGGTGTTTTTGTGACGGATGTTTCGGACGCATCGGGAATGAACCTTTACGATCTGGAGAAAGGGCAGTGGTCCGAAAAAATTGTCGACGCGGTTAGCTTAAACCCGGACCAGTTGCCCGAAGTTCACCAGTCGATCGACGTGGTAGGTGCAGTGTTGCCCGAAGTTGCCGATGAACTTGGCGTCGTCGCCGGGACGCCGGTCGTCATCGGTGGGGGCGATGGGCCGTGCGCTTCAGCCGGGGCTGGTGTGATCGGCGAGGGCGCAGCCTACAATTATGTGGGTTCCTCGTCTTGGATAGCGATAGCCACGCAGAAGCCCATTTATGACAGCGAACAACAAACATTTACCTTTGCTCATGTTGTACCGGGCCTGTTCATGCCAACGGGCACGATGCAGGCGGCCGGAGCCTCCTATCAGTGGGCTCGCGACCATTTAGGCTCGGTGGAACGACAGGCTGCCCGAACACTCAATCTCAGCCCATACGATTTGATGAATCTGGGGGCCGAAAACTCTCAAGCCGGGGCGAACGGGCTGATCTTCTTGCCCTATTTGCTGGGCGAACGTAGCCCCCGTTGGAATCCCCAAGCGCGCGGCGCGTTTATCGGCTTGACTATTCGGCACACGCGGGCGGATATGATCAGGGCTGTGTTAGAAGGTGTGACCATGAATCTTCGAATTATTTTGGAGACATTTAGAGTACAGGGTGCCCAAATTGAGTCGATGCGGGTGATTGGGGGGGGGGCTCGAGGCCGCTTCTGGAATCAATTGATGGCCACTATCTATGGCATCCCGGCGCACCGTCTGGCTATTCTGGAAGAAGCCACGTCGATGGGTGCAGCTTTGACGGGTGGGGTCGGCGTTGGTTTGTACCCCAGCTTTGCTTTGGCTGAAACGATGAACCGGGTGGTCGAAATTTTCGAACCGAACCCGACCGAACAG
>JBFGLD010001356.1:0-1950 GCA_041576335.1 Anaerolineae bacterium
TGGAAAAGCGAACTAGGTCACGAGTCTGTCCGGACAGATGCCAAGATAAGCTGGCCCAATATCTATCCGTAGGATAATGAAGAAAAAAGCCACGGGGTCCCGTGGCTTTTTTTACACCTTCATTATTTCGGCCATCACCGTCGTAGCATATGCGCCTGGCGGTAAATCGAACGAAATAATTAATCCCTCGTCCCACCAGATTTTCGCTTGCTTTACCTGAAAGCGGTACGGCCGCCGTAGCCCACGGATTTTGAGCCCGGGTCCCTTAAAGGTATTCAAAGACAGACCACGCGTGGCTAAAATATTTTTTTCGCGCTGACCGGGTTCTCCCTCAGCCATCAATAACTTTGGCCCAAACAATGGACCCGAAGGACTAATCTCAAATGAATCGACTCGCGGTTGCTCGATTTGGGCGTCTCGCACGACGAAAGCTGCCCCTTTACCGTGAATATAGGCAACATCTCCGTCTTCAAGACGGTGTAAATGGTCAAGTCGATTGGCTAGCAGCTCATTGAATAACTGCGATTGGAAGGCCGACACAAAAAGATTTCTTAATTTTGTATCTAAGGCGCGGAAAGCGACCTCAACGCTGCCCCCGGCCTGGACGATAGCCGCTAAAACGCGTCGCTCGTCGCGGAGTTGAGCCGGCCAGCAGGTTAACGCCTCAGACCAGCAACCTGTGTCAACCAGGTGACGCGCCGTTTGTACTCTAGCGTTTTCATCGGGGCGAGGACGTCCCACATATTCAGCCACAAACTCTTGAGCATTTGTTCGAATAATCATTTCTCCCAGATAATGGGTGTTCATTCGGTTCCCGAAGCGCTGCTCGCCAAAAAAGTTTGGCACCCCCTTAATGATCAAGGTCTTCAAGATTGCCTTGGCCAAGGGTAGCGCGTCTCGCGTTACCTGGCGCACTCTGATAACAAAATGGTTGCCCAGCAGGTGACCAATTTTTAGCTTGTTCCGGTGGCGATTGACGTCCAGAATTTTGATTTTTGGCAAATCCAGTGTTGCCACGGCCTCCGGCGAGACGTTGTCTATAGAAAAGGTCTGCCGGCTAATGGCCTGGGCATCCTTCAGCCCGGCATAACCGACCGCTCGAGGAGAAATGTTGAGGGCACGGGCGAGCATTTTGACCGTGGCATATGTAGACAACCCGCGCTTTTCTATTCTTACGTAGGTGTGCTGCCCTTCGCCCGCTGGAAGATAAAGCGGAATCTCTTCAACGAAAAAATCTTCTGGCTCAGATTTTAGTTGTCCACCAATTCCGGGTTGATCAACGGTGAGATAGGGCAAGTTACCTTACTCCGATTGCGTCGCCCGGGTCTGACCAAACACCGTGCCGTCGGGCAAAACCGTATTGTCCAGTTTAGCTTCTTGTAGGTTGGCTTTCCACCACCACCGGCCGGGGTCCGTATTTTTGAGACAGGCATTTCTCAGGTTTGCCCCATCGAAATTTGCCCCAGAAATAATAGAGCCGGTCAGATCAACGCCCTCCAAGTTAGCCCAGCGCAAATCGGCCCCGCTTAAATCAACCGAGCGCATGGTGGCTCCCCTGAGATCAGCCCCGCGCAAATCAGTTTTAGACAAATTAGCCTGTTTAAAGTTGGCGCCTCGCAAATTGGCTGCGCTAAAACCGGCCTGCTGCAAGATAGATTTTTCAAAATTACATCCTGTTAACGTTGCACCTTCGAATACGGCCTTTACTAATCGGGTTCTAAAAAAGTTGCCATCAGTAACTATGACTCCTTTGAAGTCTCGGTAGCCCCGGGCATATTGTCTCAGAATGTCTTCGCTAGTTTTCGTTTTCATTGACTGACTTCTCTTCTCTCCAGGGTGATTTAATTCATTAAAGGCAGGCGGACTGTAAACGTACTGCCTTGATTGGGTATGCTTTCGACGCCAATATCACCGTTGTGTTTATTGGTAATCTCTTTCGCAATAGATAAA
>JBFGLD010001357.1:0-1944 GCA_041576335.1 Anaerolineae bacterium
AACGCTCGGCGGCCCATCTCCGCGGCTCGCGGCCCCGCCTGCTTGAGTGTACCCGGCCCAAAAATGATCCGGTTAGCCGTCGCAAACTCAAAGTTCATGGACTTACCATCCCTCATCTTGTGGGAAGATGTTGGTGTATTTAATACTACTCCGCGCTTCCGCCATCATGTCGGCGACCGTATCGCGCCATATTTTATAGTGAGCCGTTTCCTTGTGTCGCGCCGGATCATCCGCTGTTCGATAAACCTCAACCAACATAAAACGAGCCGGATCATCTTCTTGCTGGATCACGTCGAAGCGGGCAATGCCCGGCTCCTGCACGCTGTTGCGGGCATTCTCGATCGTGGCCTGACGAAAGGCCTCCACAAATTCAGGTTTCACGTGGACATTTACGTGAACGATTATCATAATTGATGCTCCTTTCTTTGGATGATTGTTACCCCGATTGTCAGCGAGGGGTAGTCGTGTTAGAATGGACCGCACAACGCACGGCTTGCGGAGCCGGCTTTCGCTCAAAGCGGCAGTGCCAAGCGCGTGGGCAAAGCGCTGCCCTGGCCAAGGGCCGGCCCGGAAAATTGTCAATTTGCTAGACGCACCGGCTTTACGTCCTAAGGATCAATATTTTTCGTACACGGTCAGCAAATTCGGCCTGGACGGGTTAACCAAGGCCACCGCTCATGCCCTGGCCGGGCGCAATATTGCCGAATATTAACGACGATCCGGCTAAATTTGAAAAGCTGGCCAAAAATATTCCCGCCGGCCGTACCGGTTCACCGCAGGATGTCTTTACGGCAATGCTTTATTTCTGGCGGGCCGATTACACCAGCGGCGAGATTATCCGTGTGGATGGGGGTAAGCATTTCGAGTGAGCACTTGCCTGAGGCAACTTTGAAGACCGCTGTAGGTGCCCATAACTGTCAGGGAGAAACGGCTATGACCAAGCGGGAGGAGCATATCCTCGCCCAAGAAAATGGAGAAGCAGAGGCGGAGCTGACCAATCATCGGCCCGGTTTAATCACTGTTTTGATTTCGCTATTAGTTTTGTTGGCACTGCTGGCCACACTGGTGGCACCCCTACTTCAACGTAACCTGCGTCGCCTACCCCGACCGACCCCCACTCCAAGTTTTTTGCGGGAGGCCTGGGCCGGTGAAGGTTTTAGCCAAACCGTTAGCCGGCTGGGAATTCGGGCCAACATCGAAGAATGCGACGGCTGCGATTCGGATCGGGTAGGCCTTGATGTGGCTTAACATCAAGTCAGGCCGCGCCGTTGGCTGCAGCTGGAGAGTTGTCCAGGGGTAGGGTCAGGATCACCGAAGTTCCTCCGCCGGGTTCTGTTTTCAACTTTAACTCCCCATTAATCAAACGCGCTCGCTCGAGCATCGTCATCAGGCCAAAACTTACGCGTTTGTCGTAATCTCGGGAAATCTTGGCCAGGTCGAATCCCTTGCCATTATCTTGAACGACGATCACCAGATGTTCGTTCGTCTGGCGAAGTTTGACAATCACCTCAGAGGCTTCGGCGTGTTTTTTAGCGTTGTTAACCGCTTCCTGAATAATGATGAAAGCGACGATCTCTGCTTCTTTACTAATTCGCGGCTTTAGTTCGGGGACAACATCGAGCGAAAGCTTTGCGCCGCGCCGGTCGTGATAGCGCTCTGTGTAAATCTCCACGGCAGCCTGTAAGCCGTGTGTTTGCAGAATCGTGGGGTGCAGACCAAACAGCAAATTTCGGATATCGTGGGTTGCTTCGTTCGCTAGCTGCTGCAAATTTTCTAGTTCCTGATCCAATTCATCAGGAGCCAGAACTTTTAACTTCTTAATAAAATCTACGTTCATAGCTAAGGCCGAAACCATCTGTGTCGGGCCATCATGCAGATCACGGGCAATATTTCGTCGAATTTCTTCCTCTTTTCTGATCAGGCTATCACGTTCTTCCTGCAGAT
>JBFGLD010001358.1:0-1918 GCA_041576335.1 Anaerolineae bacterium
GGACGTCAGGTCCTCGTCGTTGGCCGTTTGAACCCCGACCCCGAAACTGGCGGCCCGCGTGTCTGGACTGACAAAAATGGAAACGCCCGGGCCAACTACGAAATCACAGCATTTGAGGTCAAGTTCCTAGGTAGCAAAGAGAGCAACGGCCGGCGTGAACGAGGCGAAGAGCCGGCCGAGGCCGCGCTTGATGAAGATGAGCCTGCAGCAGAACCCGCCAGCGTTGAGGAGCCTGCCGAGGTCGACATCGTCCAGGACGAAATACCCTTCTAAAAACACTTTTTATGCCTGGCGATTAACCCCAATAGAAAGGAAAGGAGCGACTTATATGAAACGGTTGGTATCGTTATTTGTCTTGTTTGTTTGGAGTCTGGTGCTGGTTTTTGGCAGCTGCTTTATGGGCATGGTATTGGCCGCGCCGGACGAGCTGGCAGCCTACGAGCTGCCTACTGCTACGCCCGAAGTGGTCAATACTCCCACACCCGAAGTGGTCAACACACCCACGCCCGAGGTGGTGGCTGCAACCACGCCCGACCCATGGGCAGATATCGACTTGAGTCAGCCGGTGGTCATCTCATCGGCTGACTTCAAAATAGACAACATTGAAACAGCTTGGGTGCAAGAAGCGCCATATGGCTTCCGTGAGGTGTGGCATTTTGTAGACCACAATACCGGGGAGACCTTTGCGGGGATGCACTCGGGCGGTCAATACCAGGATGACACCTTAATTGTCCCAGCACTAATGGAACCGGTTAGGCGCTACCTGGAAGGTGATCATATTGGAGACTACTGGGGGTACAGCGAGGCCCAGACCAGGCACCGGATCGATCAGTTTCTGCAAAAGACCCCGCGGCCGACTTTAACGCTGCGGCAAGCAGACCGAACGGTCACTTTCGAGTTGATCGACATTCAGTGGCTGACACGCGAACAGTTTGCGGACGGCGATCGATATGAAGATCTAAAGCCCCTTGGCGCTGACCTGACTATTTGGACTTGTGCCCGCAGCTATGGGGACGCCTTACAGATCTTCTCTGAGTACGCGGCTGAGCTGCCCCCAGAACAGCTACACAGCTTGATCATCTTGTACCAACCAGAGGTAGATAAGGACAGGTTCGCTCAGGCAGTGGTGAACTTAGCTCGCTGGTTGAAGGCCACACACCCTGATCGCTTCCAAGAATTCTTTCAGCTCTATGTCGAACTGGACGATGAAAATTGGGCGTGGACGAGATACGCTTTTCGGTTTCGACGGATCTAATTGAAAAAAAGGAGAACACAATGAAAAAATTGATTTTTATCACACTTTTAATCAGCTGGGGGCTGCTGCTGTTGCCCCCAGCAGTATCGGCAGGAGGAGGGTGTCAGGCCGATCCGGCCGCTGGTTTGTTCGACTCGGACTATGTACGCAATCACGTCCGGCGAGTCATCCGGCTGAGCGAGCCGATAGCCGAGACCTTAAACCCGGGGGCGGCCAGAGGCGTGTTTTTTGAACGGGAATTGACGTTGAATTTGGAAGAGGATGAGCGGTTGGTGCTATTACCTTCCTGCGTTGATGACCTGGCAGAAATTTCCTTTGCTCACCAAACCTTGCGGTTAGACTACCGCGATTCTTCAATCATTGTCAATCGCCCGGCCGTGGATCTGAGCGGGATGACGACCCAGGGCAGGGTGCAGCTAACCTTGCGCCTGATCGATCTCACCCCGCCTGCAGCTTCGGCGAGCGAGTTCGTGTTATGGGTCTTGCCGATGAAGGCGCCCTTACCGGAGGCTCTGGAAGTTATAAACCTGATGCCATCAGATTACCGCTTACCGTTCAGGTCGCAGGCGTTAGTGGATCAATCTTCAAATGAAGAATGCGTACCGGTCATTAACACAACCGAGGTGCTGGCCAGGGGGATCGTCCTGAACAAGCAAGGTTCCC
>JBFGLD010001359.1:0-1918 GCA_041576335.1 Anaerolineae bacterium
CCAGGCCCCGGCAAAGAGGGTGCGGGAACAAGTCGGCCAAACAGCCAAAGTAACGGCCAAATTTCCACCCACCGAGGTGAGTTTATCGCCCCCATCAAACAGGGGAGCTGCCGGATTGCGGGGAAGCGACACTGTATTTTGCAAGACAATAACGGTTTCAGAGCCCAACACATCGGTGGGAAAGCCGGGTGGAATCCCGTTTCTCGGGTTGTTGTCGCCCCAAATTTCGGTAGTGGCTTGCGTCGGCGAGGTTAGGTTGACTTCCAGGCCATCTTCCCAATGGTCGTAGAAAATGACAGATCCATTACGAGTTGCTATCGAGATGGTCGTGACGATGTCTCCGTCAATATAGTCGGTACAAAATGGATTAGGCGTCTCCTCATCGTTAGCCACATCAAACTGCTCATCAAGAACATCAGCAGGATAAGGAATAAAAAAGGTGAAGTCATCAACCGCCCGGACCTCCATAAAAATCAACAAACTAGTCAGACCTGCCAAAAATGCAGCCAATGCGAGCAAACTCAGATATTTTTTCATGCCAACCTCCCCTTGGCTGAACAACCTCTTCACATCTTTAAAAAAGCGGCACGTCGGTGATGATGCCCCCGGCGCGCCAGTTGGGCAACCGCGCAAATAAATGGGCAAGGCCTCTCTTTGTTAGCCAGATAGTGCCACCACCAGGCGGGTACACCTTTCGGTACTAACCTGCTCACATATTATTTACACCCAAGAAAGAAACTGCTCTCCGGCTAAATGCCGTTGAACCACATAATGGGCATAGGTAACCATGCCCGCACTCCAGGTTAGCGGTGCTTCGGAGGTGTACCAAAATGTCGAAAGATATTGTCCATTTGGCGCATATACCTCGTGGACTGCCCCGTCTCTAACAATGACTTTGGATATACGAACCAGAAGTCTCTCCGCCTCCTCCAGCCGTTCCATACGGGCCAAAGCAATAACATGCCAAGCCCCCAACCACAACCAGGCGGCAGAGGTGTGATAATGAGCAATGCCACCCAGCCGGTTCTCAATGGCAATAAATTTGTTAGGATAGGGGCGGTGGGCGGTGCGGGTAGGTACCGGATCTGCCATGTCAAATTCATTCATCCTATCGAGAATAGAATTGGCCTGTGCCGGCGTAGTCATCCCCCAAGCGATAGCCAACAAATTTCCGCTACTGCTTAGATTGTCAAAGATCTGGTTGGTCACGTAGTAACCTAAATCCGCTCGCCAGAAATGGTCGGCGATTGAGCTTTTTAGATGTTTTGATCTGCTTGTAAAATACACCTGATCGGGCCCATACCCAAATTTAAGCGCCGCTTCGGCCAAATCGTGCAGTGCTTTCCAGTACAAAACGTTGGTGTATAAAACGCGGCCACGGCGAGCGATACTATCGGCCCAGTCGGCAAAGGCACCTTGATGAAGCAAACCATCGTCTTCCCGCCCGTGGGTTTCGAGCCAGCTTATGGCGCGCTTTAGCGCCGGCCAATGCGTTCGGATAAAATCGGAGTGACCTGTACGATTGGCGTAGTTCAATATCGCGATCACCAGAATAGCATTGCCATCTAACGAGATGGTGTTGTGAGCCGTAACATACTTGGGTCGAATCGGGGCCCGGTTAGGCTGTTCTCGCTTAAAGAATGAATGAAGATAGCGGTCTAATACATTGGTGGAGTGGACTTTTACCGGGAACTGGCCTGCAGGGTTCTGGTTAATCAAAAACACTTCCAGGGCTTCTTTGGTAACTTGAAACTCCCGAAGTTCAATTAAGCCAAAACTGGCGAAGCCCAAATCGCGCGCCCAAGGTTCCCGAAAATTACGTAAACCGGCACACAGCACCAACTTATGGCGGCCATCGGGCAGGCGACGCTTTTCAATTCCGGCGCGCAGGTTGGCTGCAGCGATAACCAGCGCCTTA
>JBFGLD010001360.1:0-1917 GCA_041576335.1 Anaerolineae bacterium
CTGTGCGCTAAAATTAGGAATGACTTATCAACTGGTAACTGATCCGAAACCGTCACGACGTTTGGACCTCGGCTGGAGATGAAAGCGGCGCTGCGTTTTCATTAACCTTACTGAGGTGCGATCCGCGCTTGATACCAAATCCTGAAAATCAACTTACATATCGTAAGAAAAAACCATTTGATTGTCAAATCAAAGCGACAAGTGCCCTATGTTCTCAACTTAATCCCAATTACTGTCTCTCGATAGGTTAATATTTCCAGGTTGACATATTAATAAAGTCATCTTACAATATGTCAGAGTTGGCTATCAGGAGACACGATGAAAACGTTGAGCCCCTCCAAAAGATTACAGCTGGGTATTGAGGCAGCTCGCGGCGGTTTAGCCGGCGTGGCCGGACAACATTTTTCGGCGATATTGGCCGAAGAGCCCGGTAATATTTCGGCTTTATTGTGGCTGGCCTATGTTTCGCCTAACCCCCAGGATAGTCTGCGGCTGCTGAACCACGTTCTCACCTTGGACCCGACCAATGAACGAGCAAAATCGGGCATTCAATGGGCTACGGAACGAATGGGGGCACGTCAAGGCAAGTCTACGGTAGACGTAGTTTCACAGCAGCTCTCTTTAACATCTCGGGCGGTTGAAACCTCAACTGTTTTTATTAAACTAAACCAGGCTCATCCGCATTTTGTGTGATAAGTGAGTATGAACCGAAAGGTTGGAGGAGAATTGGTCAGGTCTTGAGCTTTACAGTTCAATACCTGGATGAATGACCTAATAATTCCTCCAGAAGTACCATTAAAAATCGCAGAGATCAAAAAAGTAGGCCAACGTATCGATATTTACGCCCGGTCGCAGCGAAGTTGGGCCAGCTGTCCGAAGTGCCAAACGTCAAGCACTTACGTACATGGCCGGTACTGGCGACATCCACAGGACTTGCCCTGTGTCAGCTTGATCGTCCAGCTTCATATAGAGGTCCGGCGCTTTGCCTGTCGTGAGGAAGGGTGTTTCCGAAAGACATTTGCCGAAGACTTGAGTGAGTTATTGGCCCCCAGAGCGCGACGAACGACCCGGTTAAGAGAGCAACACTTGGTCACGGCTTATGCCTTGGGGGGTGAAGCCGGCAGGCGGTTATCCCAGCAGCTGGGCATGCCGATCAGTGGTGATACCCTAATCCGAGATATTCGACAGGCACCTGAGCCCCCAGAAGCCTCAGTCCGGGTGGTTGGGGTTGATGACTGGGCCATGAGGAAGGGTAACCGTTACGGTACGATCCTAGTCGATTTGGAAGCACACCGGCCCATTGACCTCCTGGGTTCACGAGAGGCAGACGAGGTCGCTGCTTGGTTGCGGGCCCATCCTGAAATCGAGATTGTTAGTCGTGATCGGGGCAAAGATTATATCAAGGCCACGACCGAGGGTGCGCCTCAAGCTGAACAGGTGGCTGATCGCTGGCATCTGCTGGCCAACTTGCGGGAAGCCGTGGCGACCTTTCTCCAGCAGAAGCCGGTTTGCCTGCAAGCCGCAGCCCAAGGCGCCGCTGCAGACCAGCAAAAAGAAGAGCTAATACCGCCGGCTCAGGCTCAAAGCAGCCGTAGCGGGACAGATGCAAGCCCAATACCATCACCGCCGGCAAAATTGGCAGAAGAGGGAGCGCTGACCAAAGCAGAACAGGAAAAGGCAGCACGATGGGCCCGTCGCCAGGCGAGATTTGATCAAGTTCGACAACTTAAGCAAGCTGGCTATTCAGATCGGGCCATTGGTCGATACATGAAAATGTCTACCCAGACCGTGCGCCAATATGTTGAGGTAGACAGTTGCCCCCGATACCCAGCGGGCCGGGTTGGACCCAGTAAGCTGACCCCTTGGCTGCCCGCTTTAGAACAGCGCTGGCAGGAAGGCTGCACCAATGCCAGCCAA
>JBFGLD010001361.1:0-1914 GCA_041576335.1 Anaerolineae bacterium
CCTGCGATATTCTATTGTATAGAACTACAGACTTACTTAAGTCCGCTTGGTTTGATCAGTTGGTTATGAAGCCATCGTTCGGCGGGGTTCGAGCCGAAAAAGAGGACCTTCACGAACATTGGAGAAATCTGACAAGAAGTCTCTATCGAAATAGAGAAACGAGGTTGAGCAATGACGTAACGGTGGTTATGATGGAAAAGTTCTCGATCACCCGAGCAAGTTGATGAGTTGATCTCATTGAATCGTTTTTGTCAAAAAGATAGATCACCGCCAAGGCGATCATAACATAACTTTTCAATGAGGGGTAGTGAAGAATGTCACAAATAAATATGACAAACGTCACTTGTTATTATGAAAAAATAAATGCGGTTATTGCCCCAGCGATATCTGGCGCAGCACGATCTCGTAGGCTGTGGTCGGCAAATTAAACGGTGTGCTGACCGTCAACACGTGGCCGGCTTGACCCCGCCTAACCAGCCAGCGAAATGGTCCCCGGCCAAAATCCTTGGCGGCTACCCACCAACGTTTGTTGCCTACCGGCTCCAAGGTACCCTGCCAGCCTGCGACGTCGTGCCATGTCCCGGCCGTATCCTGCCACTGAATCACCGTCCAGGCTTCCAGGGGGACCGACTGCGCTTGAAGTTCGATGTAAGCCCCCACAGGGCCATCATTATCGCGGTCATTCGAGTTAGCGGGCTGCTGCGCCGGAGGCGGATTCCGGCGTGGGAGTTGAGGGTCTCCCCCGCCGGCCTGGGCCGGCAGCGGCGGGTGGGCCAAGATCATAAAGCTGCACATAACGACGATCATAATAGCCGGGCGAGTGAAATTCAGGCGACTCTTGCTAATCATTTTAATCGATGCTCCTTGTTGGCTAAAAATTTTTACCGAAATTCAAATTCGGGGTTTTTGCTTTGCCGAACATCCTCTGCGGTGGAGCAGGTCAAAGCCTCCCTGCGGAACAGGCCGCGCCGTAAGCATTCAGGTTAACAATCTTACCTACTCCATTTTTCTCGGCGGCAGCTTATCGTTGAATACCGGCAGCTGCTTACGGTTAATGGGTGCAGCTTCGGCATTGGGGGTCACGGCGGCAGTCGACAGCGTATCGGCAATGTTGTTGTAGGCTGCGCCGTTGAGCTCGTGCAGTTCCAAAACCCCGCCGTGTGAGCTATCCAGGTTAACCGAGTCAACTTGAGCCCAGACCGGTGTCTCGGCTTCGACATTACCGTTGAAGTGACTGTGATACCCTGAATAATAAGGATCACCCATGGTCAGGGTCAGCGTCTCGTTTACGGGGATCGCTTGAGTCACACCCCACACAACGCCTTCATCGGCCAACTGCCACCAGTGCTGGTTGACTTCTGTAGGCGTTGGGTGCGGGTTCAGATAAACGTCCACCCAAAAGGGGTCGACCGCAGCTGCCGTCCCGATGTTTTTGATAGTAACATCTATGGTTTGGCCGCTTGCGGCCAGGCTGTCCACCACCAAATCGGGAGCCTGAGCCAAATTCTTAAATATAAGCGGTAAGAATATTCTTTTAGGTTCGATCACGCCCGCTTCACAATCACCATCAGGTGCGGCAAATAGGCTGAGGTTATCCAAAAACACGGTCGAATCATAGATTTGGTCAGCCTGATCAAGGATCGACAGGTAAAGCGTATGCGGGCCCGGCGTAATCGGCGTTTGCGCGCTTAACAGAGGTGTTGCGCCACCGTCGCCGCCGCCGTCGAATGCTGTTCCGGTCCCGTTAGTTGATAAAAGTCCGACAACGCTGTTTACCGTGATGAGATTATCTTCGGCATCGAAGATAAAATTGTTTGGCGCGCTAATGTTGGATCCTGAGGTTGTCCAGGTACTATCGTCTAACTCGCCGATGAAGGCATCATTGAAGGCGGAACCGACAAAAGTAGGATACTC
>JBFGLD010001362.1:0-1904 GCA_041576335.1 Anaerolineae bacterium
GATTATCACTCGGTTGATATTCAATGGGGCAATCACGATATTTTGTGGATGGGTGCCGCCGCCGGCAGCGACGCTTGTATTGCTAACGTAATTCGAATGTGTTTGCGCCATACGAATGCCGATACTTTAGAAAACGGTTATGGAATAAGCCTATTACCGCTCGCTTCATTTGCCGTGGAAGTCTACGGCGATGATCTTTGTCGCCGATTTCGGCCAAAAGGAACAGTCGGGCAAGAATATACTGAAAATGAGCTGCGGTTGATGGCCCAAATGCACAAAGCTATAACGATCATTCAGTTGAAGCTTGAAGCCCAGGTTATCATGCGGCGGCCTCATTACCAAATGGAAGACAGATTGCTGCTCGAAAAGATTGATTTCGATAAAGGAACGGTTCTGCTAGGCCAAGAGGCGTATAAACTAAATGATACTAACTTTCCAACGGTCGATCATGAATGTCCGTATGAACTGACCGAGCTGGAACAGAGTGTCGTCGATAAGTTAAAACTGTCCTTTTTGAACAGCCAAAGACTTCAAAAACATGTCCGCTTCATCTATTCAAAAGGGAGTATGTACCTCAGGTTCAACGGAAATTTGCTGTACCACGGCTGTATCTCGATGAATGACGACGGTACTTTTAAGGCATTTAAGGTTGAGGGCAAGGAATATGTGGCCAAAGCATTTATGGACAGGGTAGAGCGCCTGGCCCGCCAAGCCTACTTTGTAACAAACAACCCGGCACAAAAGCAGTACGGCATGGATGCGATGTGGTACATGT
The DNA here is from genome assembly GCA_041576335.1 of Anaerolineae bacterium. Taxonomy (GTDB): domain Bacteria; phylum Chloroflexota; class Anaerolineae; order 4572-78; family J111; genus JANQQF01. The sequence continues at coordinate 776 of JBFGLD010001362.1, forward strand.
GGAGTGGCGCGCAGTCTCCGCTTTTTGGAAAAGACAAGATGGCCACGTTTGAGCGCTATTTTATTGATGACGAGTCGACGCACCTGGAATTGAAGGATCCTTACTATCAATTTAGAGACAACGAAGAAACCTGCCGCATGATTTTGGAGGAATTTGGTGTTGATCCGGATACCGGGCATATTATTAATGGCCACGTTCCTGTTAAAGTCAGAAGAGGGGAGAGCCCAATCAAAGCCGGGGGCAAATTACTGGTAATAGACGGCGGCTTTGCCAGGGCTTATCAAGCCCAGACCGGCATCGCCGGGTATACCCTGATTTACAACTCTTTTGGATTACTTCTGGCTTCCCACAATGCTTTTGAGTCAACCCAGAAAGCCATCGAGGAAGAGGTTGATATTCACTCTAAGACAGAAATCTTGGAGACAAATTACACCCGAATTCGAGTGAACGACACCGATCTTGGCCGCGAGATCCAGAAGCAGATCCAGGATTTGCAGCGCCTGCTGAACGCCTACCGGCTGGGGTTAGTTAAAGAAACATAACATTTTTTCTTAGGCTGCTTTTATGCCGGAAAAGTCGAAATTAAAGGGGGATTCAATCGATGGCCAAGCGTCGATCGAGACAAAAAACGCGTAACGAAACCTTCTTTGTGAAGCGTCGAGCGCTGCTGTTGAAAATAGGCTGGATATTTATTGTGGCCATATCCGTCCTGTTTGGCGTGTCTTACGCCTACCCGCTCTTTGTTGAGGGCCAGACGACCAGGGGCATAATTACCGGCTTGGCTTATGGGGGCGGGGCACTGGCGGTGATCTTAATTTCAGTCTTCTTAAATCGAAAACTCAAGGGTCTATAGGACAATGATAGGAATTGTAATTGTTTCGCACAGTCATTTGCTGGCCAAAGGCTTACACCAGATGGCTGTTCAAATGTCACGGAACCTGGTCAATATTGCGGCGGCCGGGGGAGTTGACGACAGTACGATCGGTACCAGCGCAGAACGAATAAATGGAGCTATTGAGGCAGTGTACTCACCGGACGGCGTTTTGATTTTGTTTGACCTGGGTAGTGCCCTGTTAAGTACTCAAATGGCCATTGAGATGCTGCCTCAAGAAAGACAAATAAAGGTCAA
>JBFGLD010001363.1:0-1903 GCA_041576335.1 Anaerolineae bacterium
CGAACTGCATGGCGGTAAAATTTGGGTTAACAGTAAATACGGACAAGGTACGACAGTTCATTTTTCTCTTCCTCGAAGCGGCAGGTAGTAAAGTGGTGGTACGCTGCTAAAGTTTCCCGTAATCGAACGCCTCCCAAAGTGAAATCCATCCCTGCCTATAATCCGTTTGACGAATGTCTCTAGTGATTATATAATGCCCACCGGTTAGATATGTCGTTTCGAATCTAATTTGTTACCTCACTGCTCCACAAAGATATCCTAAGTTGTATCCACGTGTTGGAAGATGAGCCGCGCGTTTGCGCCATGAAGTTGTTTATTGGATAAACAAAAATCTAATTCATTGGCTATGATTGGATTAACGAGAGTATCACCGGCCAAAATGAACTTGTTCAAGTTTGCTATGTTTATCTAGGCCAAAATAAGAACGGAGCCAAATTGCAGAATTTCAGGAGAATTAATCTATGTCCGGTAACTATGAAGAAATTTATCAACGATCCTTACATGACCCGGAGGGATTCTGGGCCGAGGCAGCCGAAGATATACATTGGTACAAGAAGTGGGATAAGGTCCTCGACGATTCGCGCAAACCCTTTTACCGCTGGTTTGTCGGCGGAATGGTCAATACCTGCTACAATGCCCTGGACCTGCACGTAGAAAGCGGGCGGGCGGACCAGCTGGCGTTGATTTATGATAGCCCAGTTACTAATACGGTTAAAAAGTATACCTACGCTGAATTGTTGGATCACGTGGCCCGTTTTGCCGGTGTGCTGGTCAGCCAGGGTGTTGAAAAGGGAGATCGGGTGATTATTTATATGCCGATGGTCCCCGAAGCAGTCATGGCTATGCTGGCCTGTGCCCGGATTGGTGCGATTCATTCGGTGGTGTTCGGCGGTTTTGCGGCTAAAGAATTAGCGACCCGCATTGACGATGCCGCGCCAAAGCTGATCGTCTCGGCGTCTTGCGGCATCGAAATCAATCGCATTATCCGTTATAAGCCACTGCTCGATGAAGCCATCGAAATCGCTTCGGTCAAACCGGAGCGATGTATCATCCTCCAACGTCCTCAAGCTGAGGCCTCGCTGGTCGCTGGGCGCGATGTCGATTGGGAGGCGTCGATGGCCGCGGCCCAGCCGGTTGGTTGCGTGCCTGTCGCGGCAACGGATCCTCTCTATATCCTATACACGTCCGGGACGACCGGAGTTCCAAAGGGGGTCGTACGCGATAACGGCGGGCATCTGGTCGCGCTCAAGTGGAGTATGAAAAACATCTATGGCGTTGACGCCGGTGAGGTATATTGGGCTGCTTCCGACGTCGGTTGGGTCGTAGGGCACTCTTACATTGTCTATGGTCCGCTGTTCAAAGGCTGCACTACAATTCTTTTTGAAGGTAAACCGGTCGGCACGCCCGATGCCGGTGCGTTTTGGCGCGTCATTTCTGAGCATGGGGTCAGCGTGTTGTTCACCGCCCCGACCGCTTTCCGCGCGATCAAGCGTGAAGATCCGAGAGGTGATTTCATTCGCCAGTACGACCTGAGCCGTTATCGCACACTGTTCTTGGCCGGTGAACGCTGTGATCCGGATACGCTTCTGTGGGCGCAGAAACAGCTCAACGTGCCGGTTATTGATCATTGGTGGCAAACCGAAACCGGTTGGCCAATTGCAGCCAATCCGGTAGGCATTGAAATGTTTGCAATCAAACCGGGCTCTGCCACAAAACCGGTGCCCGGTTACGATGTGCAAACTTTGGATCCTAATAATAAGGAATTGCCGGCAGGCAAAATTGGAAGTATTGTTGTTAAACTTCCTCTGCCGCCCGGCTGCCTACCCACGCTGTGGAACAATGATGCGGGCTTCAAAAAATCCTACTTGAGCGACGCGCCCGACTACTACACAACGGCAGACGC
>JBFGLD010001364.1:0-1901 GCA_041576335.1 Anaerolineae bacterium
GGGTGCGGCCAATAGCAGCGGCAGCCAGAATGAAGCTCGGGTGCTGGCGATGGCCAGCACAAAGGCGGCCAAGGCTACCAACCCATACAGCAGGGAAAATCGCTCGGCCCAGGCCGTGCGAGCATAGCGGCGGCCCTTGCGCCAATCGCCAACGGTCAGCTTTAGAGGCTGCTGGGCCAGGAAGGCCCCTAAGGCAGCCAGGCCCAGCCAGACCCCCGCTAATGACGGGGCGACCCACAAGCCTAGTAAAATCGGCTCGAGCAAAAAGCCCCAGCCACCGTGCGAGGCGGGTAGCGCGATTTTCTTTAAGCTAATCCGGGCTTGGGTCAGACTCGTGCCCATAACGCTCTTAATTGATCCGGGAAAATAAAAAAATGCCGGTCACCAACATCACCGGCAACTCTGTATATGACTTTTCCTAATGCCTCGGGAGAGACTCCGAAGCACATAGGACGCCCCGGAATTGCGGAGTGGATTGGTGGTGAAGGAAATTAGCCGGTGGTTTCTATAGAAACGGTGCGGGGTGAAGAGTGCTTCTGCGTACCGTCCCATCCAATCGCTATCAACCATCAATATCTCGCCGCTAACTATATAAATTGGCTCAACCAGACAGGCGGCGACAATATTATCCATCTTGACCGACCTGTTCCAAAAAATCGGCAAAAGCGAATAAATCAGTTTTGGCCCGCTGAAAAGCAGATGGCATCAATTGAACCAGTCGCTCCACGCTTTCTGGGTCAAACTGAAATGCATAGACATTGCGGACAACGTGACGAAAACGCAAGAACTCGTCTACCGCTTGCCTTGATTCAGCAGATAACACGGGCGGACGCAAGTCAGGTAAGTCAGTTCGCATCTGTTGAAGCAAATCACGGTGCCATGCTTGGCCAGCGGGCAGATAACCATCAACTGTTGCTGCAATTTGGTGAAAAATGCGCTCTAAACCGGCATAGAAATCGTGCAGGTTCAATGCTGCCGAGTCAATATAGAGGTCCTGATCTTCTGGTCGGCGGTGAGCAGCTGTTATGGCCCGTTCTGCCCGCGCTACAACCCGCTCCAGGTCGCCCAATTCTTGACGAATTCGGTCGGCCACGATCAGATAATCCTCAATCATAGGTCAATTCCATCTTTTTGTATCACTTCTAATAAAGAAGATCGACACGTGTTGACATCAACCAGATTTACCGCCACCTCTGTATTCAAATCCAAGATTGCCCCTATGGCTCGAAATGTATCTTTTGGCCCAATACCCCAGGCCGCAACATCAACATCAGACCAGCGGGTAAAGCCACTCTCGCGAGCGAGGGAGCCGAAGACAACAACCCGTGTCGCTTTGAATTGCGTTTTGAGCAACTCGGCTGCCTGGCGAGCAGCAGTCCAGGCTTGCTGCCGGCGATGATCCAGTTCTGATCGCTCCTGCTCCCGGCGACGTTGAGCTGTGGCTCGATATACGGCTAGCTTTTCTGGGGTTAGATTGTAAGCAGTGGGCATTATTACCCTCCGAACAAATTCTGCAATTATTCTACCCACTATTTGACCATTGGACAAGTTAATGAATTTACTGAAATGACAACTCTACACCCGTAAGAATGGAAAAGGGGGTTAAATCTAGTGACAACAAAAAAAGCTGCCAGTGTCGTTAATCCGGCAGCTTACCATAATAACTTGACATAATGCCTCGGGAGAGACTCGAACTCTCACGCCCTTGCGGGCACAGGCCCTCAACCTGCTGCGTATGCCAATTCCGCCACCGAGGCTGTCTGACAAAAGTAAGATTATACTTCCGGCCTTGGTTTTGTCAAAGATGAAATCGGAGATTGGCAGATAAAGCACCACTCTCTCACCATCCATACTCGACGTTTTTACCACCGGCTCCGCACCTTGCCCAACCCCCGCAGCAC
>JBFGLD010001365.1:0-1899 GCA_041576335.1 Anaerolineae bacterium
ACCGGCCAGTTCAACCGGCTCCGATAGCGGCCATTCGGCATCTGTCTTAGTAGATTGAACCACCAGAAGCATGCTCAGATCGATGTTGAGGGGGGATTGCCCGGCTTGCCATAGTAACGAGGCCCACACTTCGTCCCCGCTGCGAACGCTCGCGCCGGGAAGCGTTTCGAAGCCGACCAAGGTCAGGCCGGGCAGCAATTCCCGGTCGACTGGTCGAGCCAATTCAAGTGTCGCAGGATCAACCGGTTTTTGAGCAGGCTGCACCGTGAACTCTGCCAGCGAAACAGTTCCGCCGCCGGACGACGCGCTCGACAGCCGGCTTAACGATTTTTCTTCGTAAACAGCCAGATAAAGCGTGTAGTCGCCGGGCGGGGTTGCGGGTGGGACGGGAATAAGAAAATAAGTGTCCTCCTGAGCGCCCACGGGCCAGGCGCTGCTACCGATCTGCAAAATGTTACTCAGCAGCAGTTTGTCGACTTGGGTGATCAATTGGCCATTATTGGCATAGATTAAGGCAGAGACCTTGAGGTTTTCGGAATGCTCGCCAACTTTCCGCCAGGACAAACGCAACCAAAGCAGATCGTCGCTGAACGCTTGGGGACGGGTTAGATGCCGCATGTCTCCCGCATCGCCCAACGCGTAGCCGGCCAGCTGGAGCTGCCCGTTGAAGTCGACGCTGGCCGGTCGTAAGGATTCGCTCCCTTGAAAGTCAGGAGCATTAGTTTCCAGCACGTAGGTATCAATATCGAAATATTCGAAAGTGTCGGTCTGCTGGTACCGGCCATATTTTTCCAGGTAGTACGGGATCACGTGCTTCGGATCTGCGCCCGTGTGCTTCGAGGTTTTCCAGGTGACAACGCGCAAGATGCTGTGTTTTGCGGCTGCGGCAGTCAAATGTTGGGCCAGCGTGTCCTCATCGTCCACGATCCAGTAGTGGGCTGCTGCGGGCTGTTCCAGTTCGGTTAGAAATTCGGTGGTGAAATTTTGATAAACATCACCGGCTGCCGTGTTACGTGGTAAAATAAAGGCGACCTCAGCCCGCGGTTCACGATTGATCTCGTCGGCCATCTCAACAGCGTAAACATGATAGGCTGCCTTAGCGTCGTTGGTTTGGGGGAAGATATAAAAATATTGATACAGCCCCACGGCGCTGGCTTGCCACAAAGACCAGAGTAATCCGGCGGCGACGACCAGGCCGGCGCCTCGGGCCAGCCATTGCAGATTAAGCGGGAGTCGAATCCGGTTGGGCACCCCGAACCACAGCGTCTCAACGAGCCAAACCATAAAAACAGCGGCCAGAATATAGGTGGGGCTGGTTGCGCCGATGGCTCGTAGCGTGTGCGGGATTACATCCGGGGAAAGGATGCTGGGCAGCAGCATAACCCCAAACCAAATCAAAGTAAAAAGATATGCAGCCTGGCCACGCAGCCCGCGCCAGGCTGAAATCAGAAAACCCAAAAGAACAAGCAGACCAACCGGGGCCGGCACAGAAAGGCGGGGGACCTGACCAACAAACCACGAGAACGAAATACCAAAAGCTCCGAAATTACCTACAAAACTTCGCCACAGCAGGCCCCAAGGATCGCCCTGATTGATGTTTGGGTTAAGAAATGAGGCCTGGTTAACGCGGGTTGTACCTGGGTCGAGTTCGGGCCGGTTGAGCAAGACAAAGACGATGGGGATCAGCAATAGGATTGCTGTCAGGGCGGTCGCAAACAGGCCCCAAAAGTGGGTATATAGATAAGGCTTGGACGGGTCGAGTCGCCAATGAAGCCGGCCGTCTTGCTTGGACGATGCACCATTAGATTGAGTTGGCTGCCCAAGCCTTTGCAGAACGACGAGCAAAAGCCAGTGAGTGATAAAGAACACCGCATAAACCAGCGGCACGAATATGCCCGA
>JBFGLD010001366.1:0-1886 GCA_041576335.1 Anaerolineae bacterium
CAAGCCATCGGCGAGAGCGGCTTTACCGCCGCTGTCGTCATAACCTAGCCTTGCCTGTTCGCGATTTTTGGGACGCCCGCCCAAGCGATATTAACCAAGGGATTGGGCATATCGGCAAATTTGAGCGTTACTTGGCCCTTTTTCGTCAACGTATTCTGCCCTTAATTCACTCACCCGAGCGAACGCGTCACCTACTCGAAACCAAAACGGTACGGCAGCGCTGCGACTTTTACGAGAGGCAGTGGAACAACTGGCGCTGGCACTTGTTGTTCCGGCTGTTCTTTTGCCGGTTAGTTGTTGGTCGTTTGGGACGTGATCCCAGCTTCTTCGATTATGTTGAGGGAAACGTAGCCAACCGGCTGTTGGCCCGGGCCCGGTATGCCCTTACCGCGCTCAATCCAGCCGAAAACCCCTATTTGCAGTGGATTATTACAGGCCGGCACGTCACCGCGCTGCCATTCGCCCTCCGCCCGGGGAATTTTGAGCGTATCCGGGCCAACTTGGACCGCCTTGAATGGCATTGCCAATCGTTTGAAGAATTCATGAGCTCAAATAATAACCACGTCATTGATCGCTATAACTTAAGCAACATCTTTGAGTATATGTCGTCACAACATTATTACGGCGTTCTGCTCCGACTGGTTACACACTGTCGGCCGGGAAGCCGGCTGGTATATTGGAACATGCTGGTTCCACGCAGCCGGCCCGACAGCCTGGCCGCCCATCTTCGGCCTCTAAGTAGCCTAGCTCAACAGCTTCACCGCGCGGATAAGGCATTCTTCTATAGCAATATTGTAGTCGAGGAAATGGTGGGACAAGGCATCTGAATGGACGTCTGGCCGGGATCTCTGCCGGTACTCACGTTATTGGCTTCTCGTTTAGTGTGATTTGGGATGTAGTAGAATTGAAAACAGTCTAGATTTGGGGATGGCCAAACAACGGCGAGGGTAGAAAACTCGTCATTTGAATTTCGTTGCGTCCCGGTCGACTTTTTATTTCGACATGGTCCATCAGCATTTGGATTAAGAATAGGCCCATGCCTCGAAAATCGGACCGGAGAGAACGATCGGGGAGTGCATTGGGTATGGGGTTACGGCCTTCATCGATGACGCTAATAGTGATGCTGCTGCCGTCAACTTTAAGTTCCACCTGTACCTTGCTGTGAACGTCGAGCGAGTTTCCGTGCTCAATGGCATTGGTGCAGGCCTCAGCAATGGCGGTCTTTAGATCTTCAACCTTTTCGGTTGGGAATCCGGCTTTTTTAGCAACGGCTGCACCCAGGGCCATCACCACTTTTTCATAGCCGAGTTCACTGGGAATATCGACTTCTACGCTAATTATGCTGCCTTGAGAATCTGTCATTACGGTTTTAGGGCTTACTGCCTATATGTAAGATAGAATTACTACCATCTCGTTTCAGGCGGCCGGCGACGCTCAATGTCATACAAGGGAAAGCGACTGTAAAGTGCTCCATTAAGTTTCGCCTGGCGTCCCGGCCGACCGCCAATCTTCTGGTAGAACCCGGCTAAATGGCTGATGCCTGAGAATAACGATTTGTCTGGGACCAAGGTTCATTTGTTGGAGCATGCCTTAACTTGGCCAGGGTTTCCAAAGTTGCCGTACGAATTTGGGCCAGCGTTACCGGTTTGTCTAAAATAGGAACATCGATAGGCGCACCGTGCGGAATCCGATCGCCATAAGCCGTGATAATAATGGAGGCGGTCCGCGGGTAAAGCTGTTGAATTTTCGTTGTCAAGGTAATGCCGTCGATATCGGGCATTTTATAATCTGTAATCAATAAGTCAAACGGCTGCTGCGCGAAGTAGCTCAGTGCTTCGTTGCCACTCGTCGCGGCTATGATCTCGCAATTCGGCAGTTTCTCCAAG
>JBFGLD010001367.1:0-1884 GCA_041576335.1 Anaerolineae bacterium
ACAAGCGCAATTCATGAAATAACGGGGTAACATTGACGATAGGACGTCCATCCTATCATTCGTCCTAGAGTTTGTCAAATTTAGAATTATCGTGCGGTGCGTTTTACTTACGTGACAGGTTTCACGAATGGATAAAAACGATCTTTTTCAAGTCGACCAGCTAACCGATCCGCTTAGGGTGACCGTCTGCTGCATGGATTGGTGACCAGGCGTCTGGTTCGGTGCAGCAGGGGCCTAGGGTGATGGGGCCAAGAGCTAACCGTGACACAAAGTATCTAACCCTCTAATTTATATACAAAATATTGACAAATAATAGACATCATGATAAAATCAGCTCTGGGTTAAGATATTCAGGCTGGCTACAGGCCGCCTTATAGAAAAAAATCTGACAGCCTCTTGTCGACCTCAAATGACGTTAGGCTCCCATCTTCCCGGAAGCTCAGAAATCTTGGATGGATAGCGCCCTGAATACCCGCTGCATATGTCTCCGCCAGTGGCACCGCTGATGCTTCCGGGAAGATTATCAGGTCTTACATGTTTGCACTGTGAACCGCGGGCGCTCATTCAGTTCCGGTGCCGGCCGCGATGTCTTACTTGATATCTGGCACGATGTTGTAGTAGACTATCCCCATCGGAGCGCACTATGAAGAAAAACATAATTTTAACTGCTGTTATCGGTGTTTTGGCCGTGGCGATATTAGTGATCAGCTATGATTTTCCAACAGGTAATGATTTCAACATCGTAACCGCGGCGGAAAGCGTAGAGCCGTCCCCAATCATAACAACCTCAGCAGACTTGAATAGTGGGAATTACAGGCTGGCCTCGCTGAATGAGCTTACCGATCCGGAACTACTGGCTCAACAAAGCCGCGACAACGCCTGGCTCGTGAGCGACGACCCGGTGTGCGTCGATGGCCTGGCGTCGAGCCTGCCAACTGCCCACGCCTTGGTCAGGGCAGGCTCGATAACGTTGAGCAGCGTGCCATCACCTGAGCAGACTCACTTCGACGAACAGTCTACCGGACAATCATCCACTTTGCTGCCCGGCGATGCGGCCGAGGGCGATCATGGTCCGCCGACGGGACGCCATCTATATCCGCTGTGGGCCCTCGACCAAGATATTTTCGCCGATCTCGGCGTGGCTGATTTGGATAATGGCGCGAAACTCTCTTGCTTGCCCCTCAAAGACAAGCCGATCCAACCCACGCTCAGTTCGATCAATCGTGAGCATTCGCTAGCAGCCTCGTCGGAGGGCTGAATGACCGTGCAGGATTACTTTATTGATGTTGGCCTTATGCTGCATGTTCGAGAATGGGCAGGGAACGGAACGCCCTTTGTACTTCTGCACGGACTGGCCAGCAACAGCCGTACCTGGGATGTCGTTGCTAAGCATCTGGCTGCAGCGGGACATCGAGTCTTCGCGGTCGATCAGCGCGGCCACGGCCGCAGCGATAAACCTGACGATGGCTATGATTTCGCCTCAATCACCGCCGATCTGGCTCAACTGCTGCAGAAAGCGGGACTCGATCGTCCGATTTTGGTTGGGCAGTCGTGGGGTGGCAACGTTCTGCTTGAATTTGGGGCACGGTATCCCGCTTTTGCCTGCGGTCTGGCCTTTATCGACGGCGGCTTTATCGACCTGCGCATGCGCCCCGGCGCGACGTGGGAACAGGTCATTGCGGATCTCAAACCGCCAAATTTGGCAGGTACCCCGCGCCAGAGGATGAAACAGCTTCTCGAAGACTCTCATCCCGAGTGGGGTGACGCGGGCATCGAAGGCACGCTGGCTAATTTTGAAACGCTGCCTGACGGTACGATCCGGCCCTGGTTAACCCTGCCGCGCCATGTCGCAATTCTGCGCGCCATGTGGGAGCAGCGTCCAGC
>JBFGLD010001368.1:0-1878 GCA_041576335.1 Anaerolineae bacterium
ATCCGGAACGCGGTTTTGGCCAGAAAAAAATCATCAACGTCTGGTGGCGAGGTCGAGGCGGAAACGCGGACCTTATGCTGCTGCTGGTCCATCTGATTGGGCAGCACTGGGTCTGGGAGGATGCGCAAATTCGATTGCTTCGTATCATCGCCAACGAGGAGGGCGTCGAAGATACCCGAATGAGTATGAAAAAACTTCTTGAGAAAGTGCGGGTAAAGGCCGAACCTGTTGTTTTGGTCCGCACTCACTCCACCCAACTTCCACTTGAAATAATTACCCAGTGGAGCCAAGACGCCGATTTTACGCTTATAGGGATGCAATTCCCCGAGGCGAATATGGCTGAAGAATATGGCGACCGGTTGCATCACCTGGTCGAGGCGGTCGGCTCGGCGTTACTCGTTCGCTCCGGTCAGATCGAGGGAGATTTGTTAGAAGTCGGCTGACATTCTCAGCGATTGCGCCAAACGGGTTGGCGCTTTTCGATGAAGGCATCAATTCCTTCGCCGGCATCCTCGGCCATCATGTTGCAGGCCATAACCTCGCCGGCATATTGATAAGCCGCTTCCGTACCCATTTCGAGCTGTTGGTAAAACATCTTCTTGCCCGTCGCAACCGCCACCAACGATTTGGTTAGAATGGCAGCTACCAGCTCTTGAACGGCGGCCTCGAGCTCGTCCGCCGGTACGACCCGATTGACCAGGCCCTGCGCCAGCGCTGCCTGAGCATCGATAAACTTGCCCGTCACCAGCAGTTCAAACGCCTTTTTTCGAGACAAATTGCGGCTAACTGCCACGGCGGGCGTGGAGCAAAACAAGCCAACATTGATTCCGGACGTGGCGAAGCGGGCGGAATCCACCGTGACCGCCAGATCGCAGACCGCCACCAATTGACAGCCGGCCGCCGTAGCCAGCCCCTGTACTTTGGCAATCACGGGTTGGGGCAGGCAATTGATCGTCATCATCATCCGGCTGCACTGCTCAAATAGGGCTGTGTAATAGCTTTTCTCCGGATGCGCCCGCATTTCCTTTAGATCGTGACCTGCACAAAACGCCTTGCCTCTGGCCGCAATGACAACCACCCGGACCCGCTCATCCTGGCCGAGTTTATCCAACTCGGATTGTAACGCGGCCAGCATTGCCTCCGACAGCGCATTAAACTGCTTAGGCCGGTTCAGGGTAAGGGTCACCACCCCGTCGTGATCATCTCGCAACAGGATTGCTTCTTCGGTAACAACATTGGCAACTGCGCTCATAATGTTTCCCCTTGCTTGAATAAATATGTTAAAACTACCAGGATATGGCCAAATTAACTCCAAAACCTGCCCTTAGCGCACCACGACCTTAACGGGTGCTTCATGCCTATTTGCTTTGAGACTTGTCCTTTACTAGTTGTTGGATGAAGACAGACATTGTATCGACGGGCAGCGGAAAGATGATCGTGGAGTTTTTCTCAACCGCAATTTCGGTTAGCGTTTGTAGGTAGCGCAACTGCAGGGTTGCTGGCTCGCTGCCAATCACCTTGGCAGCTTCAGCCAGTTGGGTCGCGGCGGAGAATTCACCTTCGGCGTGAATAATTTTGGCCCGCTTTTCACGCTCGGCCTCGGCCTGCCTGGCCATAGCCCGCTGCATGGTCTGAGGTAGTTCTACGTCTTTAACCTCGACGATCGAAACCTTGACGCCCCAGGGTTCAGTTTGCTCATCAATGATCCGCTGCAGTTCATCGTTGATCTTCTCTCGGTGGGAGAGTAATTCATCTAACTCGCTCTGACCGATGACGTTGCGAAGAGTCGTTTGGGCAATTTGCCAGGTAGCGCGCCGGTAATCTTCAACCTGAATAATGGCTGCGCCCGGATCAAGCACCCTAAAATAAACCACGGCA
>JBFGLD010001369.1:0-1865 GCA_041576335.1 Anaerolineae bacterium
CGGCGATGAGCAGCATGGGGATCTCGGGCATAAACATCTTCAACCGCGAAGCCAGTTCGTAGCCATCCAGGTCAGGCAGGCTTAGATTCATTAAGATGAGGTCGGGCTGAATCATGGCACAATATTGAATAGCCAGAGAACCATCTGCAGCGGCAATGACATTATGCTGCCGTTCGAGTGCAGTACGGACGACTTGTTGTCCTTTTTCGTCATGATCGATATGGAGAATATTTGCCACAATCACAAACCTAAATTCTTTACCATACAAAAAGCGAAAACGATAGCGTAGGCACCTGCACGGTTAATGGTAACAGCCACTTTCTATCAGTGAAACCTTAGGTAAACTATAGTTACGCCGATCAAATTTTAAGCCAATTCAATTGACTGCTACCTGATTTGTGACCACTTTGACCTTAGGCCGTTTTCGCTTTGTTATGACAGTGTCTATGATGCTGTTATTCTTCCAAACGTGCAACCATCGTAATTTTGTTATATCCCGGCGTTGCAACAACTTCCACTTCATCGACAAGATCTTTGATCAACAACATCCCCCAACCTCGATTATCGTCCCGAACTCCACGTTTAGCGGGTATTTCCGGAATAGGCTGCTGCCCTTGATCCACCACATCCAACGTTAACGATGAGCTTTGTACCGTCAGACCAACAAATACATTGGCTTCGGCCTTGAGTTGATTACCATGTTCAATCGCATTGGTAACGGCTTCGCCGATGGCCATTTTGAGATTTTCTACTCGGTCGGGAGAAAATCCCATCTTTCGAGCAATAACACCCACGGCAAAGATTGGGATTTTTTCGTAACCTAATTCACTTGGAATATGAATCTCAACAGCGCCCTTTAATTGATTAGCCATATAACCGATACGTTAGGGTTGTGGCCACCCAAGAAGATATGTCTAAGTATAACATACCACCACAGTGACAACAAGAGGTAAATAGTCCCTTGACCGTGTCTGCTTGAGCGAGGGTTATCCTGATGGCGGTGTTTGGGATGAGGGCCGCCAAAATTTGTACGTTGAGTTTCAATTATACCTGCTGGGGCTGGCGCTCGACGACGAAAAACACTTCCTCAAGATTATTCGGCGGAGCGACGCCTGGTGGTGTCGAGGTAACGCTGCAGAATAACGGCAGCGGCTACATCGTCAATGGGGGCTTTAACACGTCGGTTAGACTTGCGGCGGCTTAAGGCCCGATAGATTTCAGCATCTGCAGTCGAATAGCTCTCGTCAACAAAGTCAATGGGTGCGGTTACAGCTTTGGCCAGCGCTTCGGCATAACGCTTAATGCGGCGCGCCTGCGGTCCCATCTCTTTGGATCCGCTCAGAGAATAGGGTAAGCCGACGATGACTCGTTCTATTTTTAGTTCGTCGATCAGGTGCTGGACCCGGGCAAAGTCCTCTTTTTTGGACTTGCGGCTAAAAACAGAGTGGGGTGTTGCAAACACCCCACTCTCACTTACCGCGATTCCTATGCGCCGCTCGCCAATGTCCAAAGCCATGGAGTGCATCTAGCTTATCCCCCATCAACCATCAAAGAGACTGCATCATTGACAACAACATTTATCCGGAGAGGGATATAGGGTAAGCGGCCTAACCACTCTTCCAGCCAATCCGGCTGCAATTCAATACCGGGCACGGTTGCCAAGTCATACTGCTGGCCCAATAATGATTGGGCCTCCCCGACGGGAAGCCAGGCGATGTCTTCGGCTACATTATGGACGTTACGAAGCAATGCAGCTGAACCTCTTGGCGAAAGGTTTAAAATATTACGAGCTTCCTCATAATCTTCTTTTATATGAATAGGCATATCTGAATTAGCTAAAGGTGCTTGTCCGCTCATAGGAAATA
>JBFGLD010001370.1:0-1863 GCA_041576335.1 Anaerolineae bacterium
GGGTCGCTGTTTTCCAGGTTGTGCATCACCACCGCGTGACCGGCTTCGTGATAGGCGACGACTTCCCGTTCCTGGTCGCTCAAGATTTTGCCCTTGCGCTCAGGACCGGCCACAATCCGTTCCATTGCGTCCTGAAACTCTGCCTGACCGATGAAGGTCAAATTGCGGCGAGCTGCCAGTATCGCGGCCTCATTGACCAAGTTTTCCAAGTCGGCACCCACAAAGCCGGGGGTCAGCCTGGCCAGGTCGGCCAGATTTAGGTCCGTCGTCAAGGGCTTGCCTCGGGTATGAACCCGGAGAATCGCCTCACGGGCGCTGACATCAGGCCGGTCCATGATTACCTTGCGATCGAAACGGCCGGGACGAAGCAGAGCCGGATCGAGGACGTCGGGCCGGTTGGTTGCGGCGATGATGATCACATTTGTATCGGTGCCAAACCCATCCATCTCAACCAAAATCTGATTGAGTGTTTGCTCTCGTTCGTCGTTACCGCCGCCCATGCCGATCCCTCGCCGGCGACCCACGGCATCAATCTCATCGATGAAGATGACTACAGGCGAATGCTGCCTGGCCCGTTTGAAAAGATCTCGCACGCGGGAAGCACCAACCCCAACAAACATTTCGACGAACTCAGAGCCCGAAATGCTAAAGAAGGGCACGCCGGCTTCACCGGCTACGGCTTTGGCCATGAGCGTTTTGCCGGTACCCGGTAGCCCGGCCATGAGCACGCCTTTGGGAATTCGGGCCCCCAGTTTGATGAACTTTTCGGGCTGTTTCAAGAATTCCACGACTTCTAACAGCTCTAACTTAGCTTGTTCAGCCCCGGCTACATCGTCGAAAGTAACGACCGGTCGTTCGATATCTTCCTCTTTCGTACCCGCTGCCGTTCTGGATATAACCCGGGGGTTGCTGCGCCCTACGTTTCCCGGCAGTCCAAAAGCACTTCCGCCGCCTCGCATTTGACGGGTGACTTGAAAGATGATAAAGCCGATTAACAGCAGTGGAGCGAAGGTGAACAAGAGCGTAAAGGCTCCACCCAAACCAATACCGGGTTCTTCAACGACAATCGGCAACGCCTTTAACGATTCGGCAGGAACGCCCAAGAGCTGCAGCGCTTCTACCGTGCTGATATTTGACTCTTTGCGCGTGCTTAGCCGGCTTCCATCTGTTTTTGCTGCAATCAGCGTATCGCCGCGAACGGTTAAAGTCTCCACTTCACCTGCTTCAACCGCGCTCACGATGTCGGGCAGCGTAGCATCCTGCACATCAACGTTGGCGCTGTTCATTGAAAAAAGATAGGCAGCGATGGCAGCGACGGCGAGGGTTATGATAATGAAGCGCCTCAAGGGCGAGGACTGCTGTTCCTTTCGTTTAGGACTATCTTCAGGATTCACGATTGTCTCCTTATTTACTCAGGTCTAGCCTGGTCTTATGACATAGATAATGCCAATCTTTACGAATAATTATCTTTAGGTTACATTAACTATAGATGAAGAATCTGTTAGATTTTTGTTAATATTAATTCCAGGTTTACGACGCGCTCTTTTAGGATTGTACAAGCTTCCTGAAAACACCCTCTCATCTTCAGAGTCGGGCATACTTTTTGTTGCGTTATAATGGCCAATTCTTACCCACGAAAAGCCCTGCTTGCGACCGGCAGCAGGTGCGGTGCCGCCGGCAATTATAGAGTTGTGCCAGAAATCCGGACAATCCGGCCCCATTGCCCGATTCTTGCGCGAAAAAAGGACGATCGGGTAAAATGAAAAGCCCGACCTTTCTCGGTATGCAGTTTGTATCATTGCAAAAATTGAGCAAGAAACGTGAGTCGGCGACAGATAACCGAATTTGCGAGCGGGGGTTATA
>JBFGLD010001371.1:0-1855 GCA_041576335.1 Anaerolineae bacterium
ACAGCGTATGCGGCCCAGGCGGCAATTGCGATTGACAATGCCCGCCTACATCAGACGACGATAGAGCAGCTCGCTCAATTAAAACGGCTCTACGAACTGACCACCGAGTTTGTGTCGATTTTGAGTCCGACGGATGTCGCGGCTTTGGTTATCGAGAAAGTGGTGCAAGCTACCAATGCCCATTCGGCAGTGCTTAATGTCCTCGACGAACAAGGGAATCTGGAACTGGCCGCCGGGCCCGGCGACGAGGCTCCGCCCAGGCCTAAGGGCACCACCATGTCAATCTTTAAGAGTGGGCAGCCGTTGATCGTCAACAATGCCCAACATGTACCACACCTCATACCGGATAGCCTAAGGCAGAAGGGGATTCAGGCTTCAATTGGGCTGCCGCTGAAAGCCGGCGAGAATACAATCGGCGTACTTTTCGTCCGCCACGATCGCCCCCATCACTTTTACGAGCAGGAAATTGAAATCCTGTTCATATTCGCCAACCAGGCCGCCATTGCCATTCAAAACGCTCGGTTATATGAGCAGGCACAGCAAGAGATAATCGAACGCAGACGCACTGAAGAAAAATTGGCCGAAGAGCGTAATCTTTTGCGCACGCTGATAGATAACGTACCCGATTATATCTACGTCAAGGATACCGACAGCCGGTTTATCCTCAGCAACATCTGGCACGCCCGCTCAATGGGGGCAGCAACGCCGGACGAAATCGTGGGCAAGACAGATTTTGACTTCTATCCCTCAGATATTGCTGCGATGTTTTTCGCCGATGATCAAACCGTTATCGGGGCAGGCCAAGCCCTGGTTAACAAGGAAGAACCGGCTTTAGATCCGGACGGGCATGTTCGCTGGGTCTTAACCACCAAGGTACCTTTGCACGATAGCCGCGGTAGGCTGGTCGGTCTGGTAGGAATTAGTCGGGACATCAGCGAACGGAAGCAGGCTGAGGCCGAACTCAATGAGTATCGCGAACATCTGGAGGACCTGGTAAACCGGCGTACAGCCGAGCTGGCCGATGCGGTGGCCGAGGCCGCAGCAGCGCGAGACAAAATTGACGCAATTTTGCAGTCGGTCGCTGATGGGCTTATCGTTACCGACCTGAACTACAAAGTTATCTTGGCCAACCCGGCTGCCGAAACCTTGCTTGACTTCCGGTTAGAAGCCGCAATGAGCCAGGAAATTGACAAAGCCATCAAAAGCAGCTGGCTGCGAGAGGTCGTACACACTGCCCTTAAATACCGCATCAACGATTGTGAGGTTGAAGTCAAACTTGAAGATCCGCAAGGTGGACAGCTTAAGATTATCAACGCTCGCACCGCCCTGGTCGACGATCGCCAAGGCAAGCCTCTGGGAACAGTTACTATAATTCGCGACGTTACGCGCCTCCGTGAGGTCGATCGACTCAAGACAGAATTTTTGTCGATTGCTGCTCACGAACTTCGCACACCGCTAACCTCCATCCAGGGGTTCAGCGAAATTCTGCTGGTACGTGACCTGGATTTTGGCCGAAAACAACGGTACTTAAGTCTCATCAATGAACAGGCCAGGCAATTGGCCGAAATTATTAACAACATCCTTGATATTTCGCGCCTTGAAGCCGGACGCGGGCTAGAGTTGAACTTAGAGTCGATCGATGTGCCTAAATTGATCGAAGAGGTAACGGAACCCTTTATCGAATCATCGCCAAAGCATACCATTCAAATTGAGGGATTAACAGAGTGGCCTCTCATCATGGGAGACATGCTTCGGCTTGGACAAATCTATAAAAATTTGCTGTCCAATGCCGTCAAATATTCGCCAAACGGCGGACAAATTTTGATCCGCAGTCGGCTACTATCGAACTGCATAG
>JBFGLD010001372.1:0-1852 GCA_041576335.1 Anaerolineae bacterium
ATTGGCAGGTTGAACCCGATATCATGACTATGGCCAAAGGTATTGCCAATGGCCTGCCGTTGGGAAACACTATCACTACGGCTGAAATTGCCGAAAGTATGGTGGATAAGGGCTTAACCATCAGTACCTTCGGCGGTAACCCCGTCTCGACCGCAGCCGCGCTGGCGACGATTGAATCGATGGAAGAGCAGGCTGACCCTCAACACTGCGCCGAAGTTGGAAGCTACTTCCAAGCCGGCTTGGAGAGACTGCAGGAAAAATATCCGCTTATCGGCGAAGTGCGCGGTTTGGGTTTGATGCAGGGCGTCGAACTGGTCACGGACCGCAAGACCAAAGAACCCGCCCCCCAACACGTCGCCTATCTTTTCGAGCAAACCCGCGAGCGCGGTATGCTAATTGGCAAAGGCGGCTTATACGGTAATGTTCTGCGCCTCGCCCCGCCCTTGACTGCCAGTAGAGAGCACGTCGACGAGGCTCTAGAGATTCTTGACCACGCTTTTGCCGCTACTCAAGAGATCAGTTTTTAGCGGACCATGTCCCAGAAAAATGATGTTTTTCCGAATTTTTGTAATTATTTGGCCATATCATTATGAAACGTGGCCTCAATAAAGCAGAAGTGGGGCAGTAGATGACGAAACGCTTCGGGAAATTGCTCGGACAAGGGATTTCGAGCGTTGCCAGGCGGCAAGAGATCACCATGCGAGCAGTACAAGAAAGGCTCGGGGACCGCTTGGGTGTCGGCCCTGACATGATCTCTTATTGGATAAAGGGAAACGTCCCAGAACCGGAACGGGTAGAAATTCTGGTCCGGTACTGTACCGAGAACGGGCACGTCAACCAAGCCTGGGCTCAGAGTTTGCTGATCCAGGCCCGTTACCCTGATCGTGATAACCTTTTGGAAAAGCTATTTGTAAATCATTTGTTGGCCAGTCGCATCTTCATTTACTTCAAGGGCAGCACCAAACCCGATGAAGATTTGGCTGCTGAGCTCCAGCGTCTCCTCGCTGCTCAGGGCAACGCCGCCTTTATCAGCGATATCACCGACGCAGCCAACACCTGGCATGAGAGTACGGGTCAGCAGCCCAAAGCCGGCGATCTGCTGGTGGTCTTACTTTCCAAAAACTCGGTCGATAGCGAAATTGTGCAGGCATTGATAAGCCGGGCCGACGAGTATCGTCAGCAGAGGGGCTGGCTTCGAATTTTGCCGGTGCGTGTTGCGTGCGAGGAAGTATTTCCGTACCTCATTGATAGTTTTCTGAACCCTCACCAGTTCGTGCTGTGGCGCAATGAGGCTGATAGCGAACGTATTGCGCGCGAGATTTTGTTGGCAAGTGCAGGCCGTTTGCCTAATAAGGACCCAATTCAGGCCCAACCCGGGCCTGAGTTATCAGAAGATGGCAGCCTAATCACGAATAACAGTAAGCAGTTGTCCCCACCGCTCCCTCAATTTGATCCGCGTGGGTTAGAATCGCCGGAGGGGGCCGTCAAGCTGCGCGACAAATTATATATTAGGCGTGAGGCTGATCCGCGCTTAGAAAATCAGCTGGTCGGCTGGGGAACCACAACCACCATCCGGGCGCCGCGGCAAACCGGGAAGAGTTCACTGTTGATTCGGGGGTTGCGCTACGCGCGCCAAAATGGCGGCAAAACAGTAAGACTTGATCTTCAAACGGTTGGCCGGGAGGATCGTAGTTCTCCCGACCGCTTTTTGTTTTATCTGGCCAAATTCATTGTTCGCAGCCTGGGACTTGACGAGGTAGTCGTCGATATAGCCTGGCGAAGTTCGCTCGGGCCCTTTGTTAAATTAAGTTACCTTCTCGAAGATTATGTTCTGCCCAGCAGCGAGGTTTCC
>JBFGLD010001373.1:0-1848 GCA_041576335.1 Anaerolineae bacterium
AGGAGCGAATGATGAGTCGCCATTTTGAGCATATTCATACGGAAGAGAACGATCCAAAATGGAACCTGCCGTACACGCCGGCCATTAAAGTACACTCAGGCAAAACTGTCTACCTGGCCGGCGTAACCGCAGCCCCCGTTTATCACAGCCATCCACACGTGGCGGCCGAATTTGATCACATTCCTACCGATGCCGCCGCCCAGACAGAAATGACTATGGAAAATTTACGCAAGGTGCTTAAAGCGGCCGGAGGCGATCTGAAAGATATTGTTCGGATTACCCGGTTTATGGTCGATCAGGAACGAAACCAAGATGCAATCAACGCGGTTATGGCCCGCTACTTGGGCGATCACCGTCCGGCCAGCACGTCGGTTGAAATTGTGCGTCTGGCAACCGATCCCCGGCTGGTGCTTGAACTGGAAGCCGTGGCCGTCGTTCCGGAGTAGGCGTGTGCTCCCTGAAGCCCTTCCCAGGCAGATCCATTTTCTTGGGGTGGCCACTTGAAGCTGCCCCCGGCATATCTCCTCCGGTTGAACCACCATAGGAGAAGACACAGATCTCTAAATGCCGGCGATTGAACACCGGCTGCCCCTTGTGTCGCTGTCTAATCGAAGCCACGGGTAAGATGAAGAATCTCTTCATCTTCGCTTCACGTAAACTTCATGTTGTTATGATACACTTTAAGATGCAGAAAATAAACCAAATGTATCAGTTTCTGTTAGGAGCGTGAAGATTTATGAGGATTCTAATTAAATTAGTAGCTATACTCCTTTTGTTACGTATCTTAGGAGGATACGCCCAAGCCGCACCTTATATTGTGCCACCAACCGAGAAACCGGAAATGGACACGGTCGGGATATACACCGTGAACATCGCCCCGGTGGATTTCGTAAATGTTGAGTTTATCGCGCCTTGATCTTGACACTTTATGAAGAAACGATGCATGATATCAACTAAGCGAGTGATGTAAAGGACGATGATGACGAGGCAGGCCGAGTCGTTGATTGTCCGAACCACAATAATTCAGAAGTGGTCCCAAATTTTTTGGGATGACGTCCCTTCGTTTTTTAATGCCTCAATAGGCCTCAGTGGCTGTTACTGGTATAATTAGTTTTGTAGTATGAAAAATCTATTCTCCAAGACGTCAATATCCATTTTGCGGGCTTTTTCTATAGCCTTAATAACCAGTTGTCAATCGCTAACCAGCGTAGGTCCAAGTTTTCCAATTGAGGTGACACCACCCCAAGCATCTGCTGTTGAAACGCCGTCGCCGATACCAAACCATCGAGTCGCAACAAGTAACGCCGACAATCCGTATGATCCATTTCCCTATAGAATAATTGAACATTTTGGTCAAGCAAAGTCTGATAAATTATCGGGCATTGTGTTTCATCCTCGGCGAGAAACACTTTTTGCCGTAAGTGATAACGGCTGGGTTATCGAAATCAAAACAGATGGAACTATTATCCAAAAAAAGCAAATTCGCAAAAAAGCCGACTTTGAGGGTATTACTTACAGTCCGGTCACTGACATGTTATATGTTGCTATTGAGGGTGAAGAGGTCATTCTTGAAGTTAATGCCGAACACCTTGGAGCAGCGCGCACTATAGTTATAGACCGTATGTTTGAGGGAGATATTTTGTTGTCATCTGACGGCAACGGTATTGAAGGTATTACTTTTGTTCCTGCCAGTGACGGGGCCACGAATGGTTCATTTTATCTGGTCAAGCAAACTTTACAAAGAAGAGGAACCGGTTAGCAGATGCATTCAAGGAGAGCAAAGTCTATGATAAAAATGAGGATGACGACTTGGATGCTCTTTGGAATGACATTACAACAGCAGCTGAC
>JBFGLD010001374.1:0-1839 GCA_041576335.1 Anaerolineae bacterium
CGAATGGGGGGCCTGCCGGCAAACCCTACTCGCATCCAGCTGGAAGAATATGCAACAAAACGAGTGATGGTTGTGATACACCCTATCAGAGCCGTCAATAACAACTAACGTTCATTTGCCATCCGCCAGGTCATTGAAATCGGGGCCGAATTCATGCTTAGATTGATAAGGAGACATTTCATGCAACACAATCATTCAATGACAAACCATAAGATCCCAGATTATGAGTTTCATGTGCCAAGACAACTAACATACCCCCTTCCGGTTGGTATCACCAGTGTTCTGGGAGGAGGCCTGTTGTACTTTCTTCTGAAAAAGTCAAACCCAAAAGTAGCCGGCGTTTTGAGTGGAGTAACTATCTTGTCAGGTGGGGTCTATGTGGGCCTCTGGGCTGTATTAAAGCGGATTACAAATTTAGAACGCCGGCTAGAGGCACGTGACAGGTTGCTGGCTGAGATTCCCTGGCAGGGGAATGAAGCTGTCCTCGATGTTGGCTGCGGGAATGGCATCTTAATCTTGGGTGCGGCCAGGCGCTTGACGACCGGAAAAGGGATTGGTATTGATACGTGGACCGAGGGTTCAGGTGACCAGCGTCTGGAAACATTCCAGGAGAATGCCAAGATTGAAGGGGTAGCTGACCGGGTCAGCATACACAATGAAGATGCGCGTCAATTGCCCTATGACAATGAGTTTTTCGACGTTATTGTAAGCGGCTTAACCATGCATCATCTGGGGTTTGACACCGATAAAGCCATCGGCGAGATGACGCGTGTCCTTAAGCCAAGGGGGTGGATGGCGATATATGATGAACCGTCTACCGTGTTTTATTGTGCTAAGCTAATGCGTCAGAATGGCCTTCAGGTAGAAAAGAAGACGATAGATATGGTATTTGGGATAAAGCCACACCCGGCCGCATCAAAATAGAATAAAAGTAAGCTGAACGGTCATCAACATTGTGGAACAACCTGTGTCGGATAAAAAAAGATGAAGAGATATCTCTTCACGACCCTGCCGTCTAATGATCTCGGCCTGCTAACGCGTTCCTTGCCAATTGCCAGAGCGTTGGCGAAAACAGGAAATGAAATTATCTTTTGCAGCCCAGGGCAAGCCCCTAGCAAATTGATTGCGGAGGCCGGTTTTGACAACCAACTTCCCAGGCACCCGGTCTATCATCTATTGACCGTAGAACCGAGTTTGCCAGGGCTTTTTGAATTCATCAGATCAGAGCGGTTCAAAGAGAATTTTGGAAATCTGTTTTATTTCCTGGGGCATCTCTGTCGGAGTCTCCCTATCAAGATGCCTCCCAGCACAGCCGAAATATGGAATATGGATCATGTCTCGGCAGTTGCGGGCATGCTGAACAAAAATTTCGTGCGCACCATCTGTATGTCCCTGATAGAAATGATCGTAGACCTTGAGATTGATGTCGTAGTAGATTTTTGGAATCCCATGGTTTGTATGGCGGCCCGGGCTTTGCAGAAACCTTTGGTCTGTGTTATTCAAGCGGATGTACATCCCGACAGCCAGGGCTTCATTTGGTGGAAAAAAGCGCCGCCAGATATTCCTTCTCCAGTACCGGTGATCAATGAAGTGCTGGCGGAATATGGCCTTGAGCCCATCAATAACACGGGGGAACTCTGCCTGGGCGACCTGACTTTAGTGGTAGGGATGCCAGAGACAGACCCGCTTCCCGCAAATGCCGAGGTGACTTATATCGGGCCGGTTCTATGGCAAGAAGAAAATGCGAAGATGCCGGAGTGGTTTGGAAATCTCAGTAAAGATAAGCCAGTCGTTTGGGTCTATTCAGGGAATCCCAGCTATCTGCCGCGCGTCCGCACC
>JBFGLD010001375.1:0-1835 GCA_041576335.1 Anaerolineae bacterium
CGGGGTATCCGGGTCAGACTCCTGTTCGGGTTCGCGACACCAGCGTAACTTCGACCTCAGACCAGCTCAAGATGCAATTCTACCACCGCCTGCCCTCATTTTCATTCTCGGTCTCGTCTCGTTAGAGACTATTTGGCTCCTATGAAAATAAAAACTTCTCAGGCAGTAGCAGGTAGGGGTTCAATACGGACAGAGAAACCCAACCTGGCTAACTGCTTGGTTAGATAAGTGACTTTGGATTCTTTCTGACGTTGGTTGTAATAATCGTCCCCTAATTCGTGATAGGGTTGACGTCGGGATAACATAAACCAGATACTGGTCAACATTGAGCGACCAATCGCCACATTGGCCCGTTTCTTGCCTCGGCGCGCCGCCAACCGGTGATAACGGGCTTTTAAGAAAGTGTCTTTGGTGCGGGCAGCGGCCCAAGCGGCTTGGCTCATAATGCTACTGAGCGGTTTATTGCCTTTAGTGGTCCGGCCTGAATAGCGTTTGCCGCCACTTTCGTTGTTGCCAGGGGCCAGCCCAGCCCAAGACACCAGATCTTTGGCGGTGGGAAATTGGCTCATATCCAGCCCAATCTCAGCCAGGATGACTTCGGCCGTGCGCACATCCACCCCAGGGATCGTATCCAGCAAGGTCACGGCCTCCGTCCAACTCAGCGGCGGCTCATCCTCGCTGGGAGGCGGTTGAACCTCTGCCTGCTCAGCCCCAGATGACCCCGCCGCCGGAGGGTGGCTCATGCGTTCCAGCTGGCGACTGATTTCCTGGCTCATCTGCTCAATTTGCTCGTCCAGAAAATCAATATGGCCCAGTTGTTGAGCTAGAATAAAGCGATGATGGTCGTCTACCACCCCGGTCAAGGCTGTTTCCAAGGCTTTCAGCTTCTGGCGTAGGCGACCTTTGGCTAACTCGGCCAGGGCTGAGGGATCATCACTTCCGGCCGCTATCTCCTGCAACATGGCTCGGGCCGACACCCCCATCACATCGCTGACCACACTACTGAGCTTGATATTCATACTTTCCAGCAACTTCTCTACCCGGTTTACCACCCGCCCCCGTTCTCGGACCAACGTCCCCCGATAGCGGGTCAATTCCCGCAACACTCGTTGGGGTTTGGGTGGAATGAAACTGGCCCGCAGCAGGCCGTGCAGCATCAATTCGGCCAGCCACGCCCCATCCGTAGCATCGGTCTTGCGCCCAGGCACTTTCTTGACGTGCTGGGCATTGACCAACAACACCTCATAATCCCCCTCCAAGATGTTGTAGACCGGCTTCCAGTAATCGGCTGTGCTTTCCATGGCCACATGACTACAGCCCCACTCGCTCAACCAGTCGTGTAAGGCTAACAACTCCGCTGTTGTGGTCCCAAACGTCCGGGTCTCCTGCTCTAACCGCTGCTCCTCGTTGACCCGCATGCGACAGGCCACCACCGTCTTCTTATGCACATCCAACCCCGCCACGCTCTCATAAATGATCCGCATCTTGTCCCTCCTGAGTATGGTTGTGGCTGGTCAGATACCCCTATCTTGGAATTCTCCTATGCGTGCTCGTAGCAACAATCAGTGCCTCTCCAGGGTATCTATGTCAGACTCCTTCTCAGGCTCGCGGCACCAGCGTAACTTCGACCTTTGACCAGCCTTGCTCAACCTACTCTAGCATAACCGCTCCCGATGCCCTATTTTCATTCTCGGTGGCGTGCCGTAGGCTCATGATGGCTCCTCTGTAAATATTCGACGGTTTCCTAGCCTGTATGAGGCCTGTGAGCCGTCAAAAGACAATATAAAACTAAGGGTGATGTCCAAGTTTGAGCTGATCAAAGCCGACCATCGCCC
>JBFGLD010001376.1:0-1829 GCA_041576335.1 Anaerolineae bacterium
AGGTAAGTGACATTCGTCACAAATAATCGGGGCACATGTCACTTACTGGTCGAACATTATTGATTTATCATTAGCTTGGAAATTAAAAGGCAAAATTAACTTGTAGCGAGAATGGAGTAATCGATGTCTCGACATCGCACAAAAAGTTTAGGGATATTAACCAGCGGCGGTGACGCGCCCGGCATGAATGCTGCTGTACGGGCCGTAGTTCGTACAGGCTTATATTACGGTATCGACGTCTATGCCATTTACGAAGGCTATCAGGGTTTGGTTGACGGCGGAAACTGTGTCAAAAAGATGCAGTGGGACTCCGTGGGCGGGATATTGCACCGGGGCGGCACCGTCATTGGTTCCGCCCGCTGTGCTGATTTTCGCCGCCGAGAGGGTCGGCTGAGGGCAGCGCACAATCTCCTAGCGCATGGCATCGACAGTTTGGTTGTTGTCGGCGGCGACGGGAGTTTAACCGGCGCCAATCTGTTCCGCCAAGAGTGGTCCGGCTTGTTGGCTGAATTGGTTGAAAAGGGAAAAATCAGCAAGAAAAAGGCCCGGGCGCATCCACATCTCGCCATTGTTGGTTTAGTGGGCTCCATCGACAACGATATGTTTGGCACCGATATGACCATCGGGGCGGATACGGCGCTGCATCGGATAACCGAAGCTGTCGATGCGATTGCCAGCACCGCCGCCAGCCACCAGCGGACCTTTGTCATTGAAGTCATGGGGCGTAACTGTGGCTACCTGGCCTTGATGAGCGCGCTCGCCACTGGTGCCGATTGGGTTCTAATTCCTGAAAGTCCTCCCGATATCGACAACTGGGAGGATAAGATGTGCGAACTTTTGAGAGCGGGTCGTCATGCAGGTCGACGTGACAGCATCGTTATCATTGCCGAAGGTGCCCGCAACCAGCAGGGAGATCCTATCAGCAGTGACTATGTCAAACAAGTCTTAGAAAATCGACTGGGGGAAGACACCCGCGTTACTATTCTGGGACACGTCCAGCGGGGCGGCTCGCCGACGGCATTCGACCGCTACTTGAGTACTCTGCTTGGCCATGCTGCGGTCAAAGAAATTATGTCGATGTCCCCGGAAAGCGAACCACAGCTAATTGGCGTACGCGAAAACCATATTACACATTCACCCTTAATGGAGTGTGTTGCACAAACGCACCACGTGGCTGAAGTGATCGCTGCCCGAGATTATGACAAGTCAATGGAAATGCGGGGCGGCAGTTTTAAGGACGCTTTTCGGATCCTGCGCACCTTGGTCCGCGCTCTGCCTCACCCACCTCAGCCCGGACAAAAGCGGTTACGATTGGCCGTGCTCAATTCTGGTGGCCCTGCACCCGGTATGAACACAGCCGTGCGGGTCGCGGTAATGTTGGGCATCGATAAAGGCCATACGATGCTGGCCGTCAAAAATGGTTTCCAAGGCTTGATAGATGGCGATTTCGAAGAAATGGGCTGGATGAGTGTGGGCGGCTGGGCCTCAAAAGGCGGTTCTGAGCTGGGCACCAACCGCAGAGTTCCGGAAGGTAGCGATTTTTACGTTATTGCCCGCCAAATTGAAGAGCACAATATTGAGGGCTTGCTGATGATTGGCGGCTGGCCCGGCTATCAGGCGGCTTACCGCCTGTTCAGCAAGCGAGAGGATTTTCCCGCCTTTAACATCCCTATTATCTGCCTGCCTGCCTCAATTAACAATAACTTGCCCGGGTCCGAATTTAGTATTGGCGCCGATACGGCCCTCAACAGTATTGTAAAGGCTGTAGACAAAATAAAGCAGTCGGCCGTAGCCTCACGCCGCTGCTTTGTGGTCGAGGTGATGGGCCG
>JBFGLD010001377.1:0-1809 GCA_041576335.1 Anaerolineae bacterium
CCCAGACTGAAGATGTCGGTTTGAGGAGTGAGGGGTTCGGCACCAAGGGTTTCAGGCGAAGCATAGGCCGGTGAGGCCAGCACATAACCGGCCTCACTTTTGGAGGCGGACGCCGCTTACCGTTAGAAGTGCGGCCGGTGTGCCGAGATTGAAGAAAGGTGCATTTATGGTTTTATAGGTCAGATTTATTTTTAACATTTTTGTCTCCATATTCATTTTAGATTGTCCCAACCTAACTTGCCAGCGCTCGGACGATCATGAGGATGCCGATGGTGATGCTACCCAGTCCCCAAATCAGCCGGTCTATCATCGGCCAATTGCGCACGTTAGCCTTGTTTAACTGTTCGCGCCAAAGCTGTTCAAATTCGGTGTCTACCTCTTGGTCGTGAGCTTCTTTACTAATTTCGTAAGTCTTGGTTGCCATAATTATGGTAATACCCTAATTACGTTGACCTCCCTGCTAGATTCTCTCTACAATGTAGTCCCTAAACGTCCCAAAAGCGTCCCAAACAAGAAAGCCATCGAGATGTTCGATGGCTTATCCGTCAACAATGGTATTATTTTGTTCCAAACGTTGTTTTCTACCCGCCTTATTTGGACAACTGAGGCCTTCTTAGAGCGTATTTACTTGCATCTGTCGTTAATACCCTAAAAAGCATTTTCTAGTCGTGCGGGGTGGCCGCTTACCCGACTCTTGGCTATGCCCGGATTTGTTCTGCTGCCCAGGTTCCAATCAGGTCTAAGTAGCCGGAAACATAGGCACCCTCAAGCGGAAACACTTTCCATTGATAGAGATAGTGGCCTGCCTCGGGGTACACCCTTATGGTTATATCTTTGTTGAGGTCGAGCTTTAACACCTCTAGAAGGGCGACGCTAGGTTCAAAGGGAACGTTAACATCTTTCCCAGCCATAATGTAGAGCATGGGGATATCGATCTCAGTCAGGAAGGGGTAAGGATCATAGAAATAGAACTGCCAAATACGGGTTTGAAGCCGGAGGACTTCCTCAAGGTCTGCCTCTGAAATCCCTGCAGCAAGTGCGTCATTCCTGGTTTCAAATAAAACGGTCGTCGTTCAGGGCAAAGGCGGACTAACCCGATTGACAATAAATGCAATATCACCGACGGTTGCGGCTATTTCAGGAGTAAACCAGCCGGACTCGCTGGTCCCAAGCAGGCCAATCTGATCGGGGATGACGTCGGACCGGCTGCGGAGAAAGGCCACGGCAGCGGCACTGTCGTTCGTCAGGTCTTGGAAGGTGACCGCTTGAGGGTCGCCCTCAGAGCCGCCGTCGCCACGTTTATCGTAGGACAGCACAGCGAAGCCCTGGCAGACAAAGACATTGGTATGGATCTTTCTGACTCAAGGTCGGCAGGCCCGCGACCTACCCGACTCAAATTTTCCCGCAGGTCCAAATTCTGTAATCACAACGCGCTTATAACTCTCGTCTCACGCTTTCCCCTTCTGGCGTCAAGTAGGGACGAAAGATATGCCGCATGAGGGCAACCCCTGCCTGGATGCCGGCGGCATCAAAAGCTCGACCACTTAATTCCAGATTGACCGGCCATTGCTCACTGACAATCCAGCATAACTCAGTCAGGGCCAGCTGCTCTTGGGGGGTCTCTGGTCGGGTCAGAACTCCGGCGATGGCAAAGGCCTCGATCAATTTTGCGAACCCGTCGTAGCCACGGTGGCGCATCTCTTGATACCGGGTGTGTAAATCTGGATCATTGTGCAGCAGGGCGGCCATCTCACGGTAAGCAAAACGGTAATCCCAGATCAAGTGGTAGTTGCTGGCAATCAACCTCTC
>JBFGLD010001378.1:0-1807 GCA_041576335.1 Anaerolineae bacterium
CCATGCCTGGCATACGTTGGTCTGCCAAAAAAAGGGCAATGGGGTCATTGCGCTGCTTGATCTGCTGGACGGTCTCTAACGCTTCCGACCCTGAAGTGGTTTTAATAATCCGGTAGTCTCGGCGATAATGCCGCCTTAAGTCACGCTCAACAGCGTTGCATACCTGTATTTCGTCATCAACGGTTAGAATAATGGGTTTAGCCATCGAAAAATAACCTCCTTAAGCGTTGTTTATTCGTAAAACAATATCACTTGTCCGCTTGTATCTCTTCAAAGTTGAGCGGAAGTTTGACTTCAAAGCGGGTCTTGCCCGGCTGTGAATGTACCGCAATCTTGCCCTTGTGTTTCTGGGTGATAATGCTATGGCTTATATTTAACCCCAGGCCGGCTCCCTCCCCTGGCGGTTTGGTGGTAAAAAAGGGATCAAAGATTTTTGATTGGATCTCTTCTGGGATGCCGGGCCCTGTATCCTTGATCTCCACAACCACCCACTGATCTTCTTGGTAGGTTCGTAGGAGAATCTCGCCTTGGCCCGTCATCGCACTCACGGCGTTATCAATGATATTGGTCCAAACCTGATTAAGTTCGCTGGCAAAAGCCTGAATGCGAGGTAGGTCTTGGGCATAATCGCGATGGATGGTCACCCCTTCTTTGAGCTTACTCTGCAGCATCACCAGGGTGTCGTTTAGTCCTTCATGGACATCAATGGCTTGTATGGGGGCCTGGTCAAGATACGTATATGATTTTAGAGATTTGACAATTTCGGTAATTCGTCCGGCCCCGTGCCCAATTTCTGCCAGCAAATTATAAGTAGCGTAAACATTGCTGAGCGAGGCAACGACCGTTGGGAATTGCTCACCGTTGAAGTTTTCAGCTAGCTCGGTTAACTCAGCGGAATCATAGCCTATGTCTACGAGCATTGGAGCAAATTCCCAGGCCTCTTCAACCCCCTGATCTTCTAACCAGATTTCTAAGTCATATGTCCGGTCGCTGCGGGTCAGTGGGTCCAAGTCGGCGGGTTGTTTAGCCCGTTCCTGGGCCAGTTCGTTAAGCTCGGCTAAAGCGTTAAGTTGCGTCTCTGACAGGTTTAACTGGCCCAACTCGAGTTGAACCTGTCGCAATTGAGAGATGATTATACCTCTCAGTTGTTCGGCGCCACTGAGGGTGGCGGCGGCCGGATTGTTGAGTTCGTGCGCCATCCCTGCACTGAGCTTACCTAAGGTGGCCAACTTTTCATTTTGTCGCAGCATAATCTCTTGCTGTAGGTAGGCCGTTTCCAGGTCACGTAGCTTTTTCAGCTCCCATAACATATATACCCTTCCGTGAAAGAACTGAGCAGCCGAGGTTATAAACTTAACATCTAATTCATTAAATGGTTGTCTCCGCTTACTAAATATAAACAGGCCCCGAAGTTCCCCAGCGCCAAAATGGGGGCATACAAAAAGCTGCACAATGTCATTTTTTTGAAACTGCTTGGGTAGGGATTTTTTTGCTTCTAAAAGCGTTTCCCCGGCCAGAAAACAGACTTTTCGCCTCTCGCGCAGCCTGGTCTCAACACTCGACAGGTGCTCTAGGGAAATATGGGCAACCGTCGCTTGCCCTCGATACCCATCGATAATCATAGCCTTCTTTTCACCGGTTGAAGGGCCAATACTGTCATCGTCGACACTCAAGTAACGCCAGGAAAAAACGTCTGCCACATATTTAAGGCGGCGGGCCAGTAACTCGCCAACTTGACCAATATCGCTGGCAGTGTTAATTTCGCTCGATAGCTCAAAGAGGGCTTCGTATCGCGTTAGTCTTGATA
>JBFGLD010001379.1:0-1797 GCA_041576335.1 Anaerolineae bacterium
GGTCTTTTGTTTTAGCCGGCAATCCATCTTCCTGCGGATGTGGGCCAATCGAGAGCGTGATATACTTTGTAAACAGAACGAGGCGATTGGGATGTGTTAGGACGCGGCAATGCATGACCTTCGGCAGCCAAAACTTCTACGCGTTTTGTCTGAAGATATGGTGGATAATCCACATTACCGGGCCCTGATGCGGGGCGAACCGCTGAGCTTATGCCCAAACGGATCACATCGCCTGAGCTACAATACGTTTGTACCCGTCTTACAGCGTACCGGCGATGATCAATGGCAGCTGGGTCTTCCGCAGCAGGGGCGTTATGCACTCATCATGGGGGATTTGTCGGCCGCAATCCAACAGGTCTGGCGGTTATATGCCGAGTGGGTTCAAGTAGAGCTTTGCGATGGCGAGCGGTGATGGCTGCTGGCGAAATCGCGAGGAGTGAGCAGGCCCACGTGCGAACGGTTAATAGAGCGGCAGGTGAACGTGCCTGGCTCCGAAAATTGAACGAAAAAGAATATTGGGTCGCCAACACAACTTTACTGTGCCGGCCATACCGGCGGACGATGAGACGATTTGCAGCACAGGTGTTTCCGTGAGAAAGGGGATGAAATGGAAATATTGATCAGTGTGTTAATGATTTTCTTAATTGTGGACGCGCTGCTTTTGGCGCTGGGTTGGTGCATCACAAAAATTGTCTCATCTTTATTCCCAATGTGGTGGAAAGCTAATGTTTGCGACGATGCCCCAGGCTTGGTTAGGATTTGAATGTCTTAATAACTGCCGGCTGGGGTTAGAGAACTTCGATTCAGGAAGACTGCTCGCCGAGCAGTCTTTTTGTTTGCGTCGGAAGCGCCCGGCTATTTGAGTACGTCATTTGTCGCAGAGCCAATCCTCTCAAGGGCGTAGAAACCCGGCCCGAAAAAGCAGGACTCTTCGCATAGGGTAGATCCATCCTCTAGCCGATTACAAGCAACCCCTTCCCTGATATACTGCAATTAGTTATGACAGAGAGGTGGCAAAATGAGAGCGATAAAATTTGTGGCTTTGGGTAGTGTGGTTTGGAGTTTAAGTTTGCTGTGGCCTGAAATTAATAAGGTGCTGACCGTGCCGGTAGCCGTCGCCTTGGTGCTGGGGTTGGGGATAGTCGAATTACTCTTTATATTTGATCGACATTCTGACCGTGGGGGCACAGATAAGCGTGACGATACCCATCAAAACCATTCCTCCTGTCCTATACCGGCTGCCTTGCCGCGTTAGTCATGGTGATGAAGTTGGGGAAAGATTGAGTCAATGTACGCAAATTTTTGTGCGGATGTGGAGGTAGATATGTTAGGCCTTTGGAAGCATTTTAAAGAGAGTTCAGTTACGATCAAAATCATGTTTATGGCCGTGATTGTGGGCTGGATTGTCACTCTGGGCGTGTTAATGGCGGGCCTGGTCTTTCTGTGGGAAAGCCCGAGCGAGGCTCAGCCAACAGGCCCCGTGGTCATTAGCCCGCCCACCATCACCTTGGAGCCGGCGAGTGGTCCTGTGAACACGACTGTGTTTGTCTATGGCGAGGGCTGGGCGTCGGATAGTACCGTCTTGATCTACTTGACGGCCGCCGCTGAGACCAGCATACCCGGTTATGCGGTCACCAGTATGGTTGCGGATGAAACAGGGCGGTTTGAGAGTTCGGTCGTCATTCCACTCGACTCTCGCTGGGAGGCGCCCGCCTCGATCAGGATTATCGCGCGGGCAAAAGAGGGTGAGGCTGCGGCCTTGGCCTTCTTTAGCCTTATTAGCGACGTGGTCGAGAC
>JBFGLD010001380.1:0-1793 GCA_041576335.1 Anaerolineae bacterium
ATAGAAGCCGGTGGGGCTGTCTTCCGCGACGGTCAGCTGCGGGTGTACCATGGCCAGGTCGATCAGACCGCTGGGTAGGCGGTTTCGAAGAGTGCGGTATATCACGCCCTTGTAGGCCGCCACGCCCCGGCTGTAGCTCTGGCCAGGCTGTGGGATTTTTACTTCGCTTGACCACTTTTTGCCTCTGCCATCTTTGCCGGACAGTTTGGCCCAGATGGCGTTCACGGCAGGCTCGGGGCCGGCCATGCGCCGGTACCAAAACCCGTCGCTACTGTCCACCAGGTCTAAGAGCATGGCAGACAGCTTTCCAAATTCGATGGTGTTAAGCATTGATTGCCTCCGTGGGAAAATAAAAAAGCCCTGGCGGGGGGGCCAGGGCTGTCCATTGGTTTGATTTATTCGGTTGTTATTTTTTTTGTTAGTTGTCTTCGGCGGCCTCTGCTTGCGGGATATAGGGCTGCCAGTACTTGTCCCAGGCGCCTTCGTGCTTTAATGCCGCGATCAAGTGAGGGCATTGCAAGCCTTCATAGTTGTTATCCAGGACACCGCACGAGCACGTCATCAAAATAGTATCTATCAGATACACAGGTTCCCCCACTGTCACATAATAATGTTCCCGATTGGCGACTGGCGTGAAGCGAACTAAATTTGATTCTCGCTCGCTTTTTTTCAACGCTGCCCAGAATTCTTTTTGCAATATTTCCTCTACCACAAAGACTTGTACTGGCTCTTGCCAGGGTTCTTCATCATGTTCCCAGAAATACTCCAGACAAGGTTGATGGCTTTTATAGCGATATATATCCCAAGCAACCCTGGATAAAAAGTCATCTGGATCACGGTAGTTTTTGCAATCACCTATTTCTATTTTCAAGAGGCCCATATTGTTGAAATTACGACCATTTGACGACCACGTTGTTTCCAAAAATTCATCGGTCAAGCGTTTTATATCTTCCGGCAAAGGTATCTCCATCATCCATTTTCGTACAAACAGATAAATACCCTCTTGCCCATCAAAACAAATAGAGATATATACTTTGGGAAATCTCCAGAGGGGCTGAATTAAGACATTGTTATCCCAATTGTCTTCGTCCCCCAAAACCTCAATGGTATTTTCTCCTATTTCTGGAAACAAGCATTCGCTCGACCAGATGTGTTTACTTTCGGTTAAGCGGTCAACCAATCCTTGATTATCATAATGAAGGCTATACCACATTAGACCAAACATTTTGTTCTCCTTTTTTAGCTACTTTTGAATTTTAAAAAGCGATGAAGCTTTGCTTCACCGCCCTGACCTTTTTTTGTGTGTATTTCGCTCGTGGTCTTCGCCCAGTTCCAGAGCAAGCCATAGCTGTCATAGAACTCGTAAAATAGACGATGATACGATTTTGAAATCGCGCTGTGATGTCAATGTGCGAAAATTCACGTACTCCATACCATAGCGCAATCTGATCTCTATCTCAAGAAGAGTTTTTCTATCAAAACGCTTTAGCTGCTACCATTGCTCTGGTCTAATCTTCCGCTGCTGTCCCCTTCCCTATCCGGTTTTGAAGTTCGCGGCTGTCGCCGAAGGTCATCGAATAGAGAACCTCGCCGGTGTTTTTGAAATGGTCGTAATCTTCCGCAAACACGCCGATGGCATCCTCGGCTGTTTCGGTGAGTTCTCTAACAAATTTCTCTTTCCAGTTTTTTATAAACCCCTGGCCGGCTTCGTCTGCCTCATCAACCGCGGACAGGATCCTTTCCATGATCGGCTCATAGGTGAACATGGTGTCAACGGCGTTACGAAAAGTGCC
>JBFGLD010001381.1:0-1792 GCA_041576335.1 Anaerolineae bacterium
ATCACCCCCGAACTTAAAGCAACGATTGAACATCAGGCCGAGGCCTTAGCCGAACGATTGCCCCCCTACCAATCGAAAGGCCCGGTGCCTGAAAAATATCGACCAAAGCATATTCCACCTGCGCCTCATATCGTCTATGATGAGAACGGGCTACCTGTTGTTGTCTCGACTAATCCCCAATAAACTGGATAGTCATTGTGCCCGCCATTCATCTATCAATTCCCCATATCCAACAGCAACAGCCGGGGGAGTGCTTGGCTGCTTGCGCGCAGATGATCCTAACCCACCTAAGTCTTCAGGTTGCCTACGAGCGGTTGCTCAAACTGTTACAGGTGAGATCAGGTTATGGAACCCCAGCCTCTAATATCCGCTATCTTGAGACATTAGACTTAGAGGTCAGGTACCAGTCGTTGGGTACTTTTGAAGATTTGTATGACAATTTGAGCCAAGGTCAACCCTGCATTGCTTTTATTAAGGCTGGCGAACTGCCCTATTGGGAAGAGAATGTAAACCACGCTGTGGTTGTCGTAGGTCTGGATGACCAATTCATCTACTTTAATGACCCAGCTTTTCCCACGGCCCCGGTCCAGATTGAGCGACAAGAATTTGATTTGGCCTGGCTAGAGTGGGATGAGAAATATGTAGTTGTAACGCCTCGAACAGAAGCGTAATATTTTCATCAATAATCTGAAATTACGATGACCGGACGAAATGATCGTTGAAGTAACTTTGGCACGGACCACAACCCTGAATAAACGGCTGCATCAGCGCTCGCTCGGCCTGAACCGTATGCATGAGATCGTGAGCTACCCATTCGTGCAGTAATTCGCTCAGCGTGACAATCCCTAATTCCTGATGCCGGGCCTGCCGGCTCAGATCCGCAGGTGTCACCTTTTTGAGCACTGCCAAGCCGCCCGTACGCAGGCGAGCAAATTCCTCAACCAGCACGACGGACGATTGGGTTACATCCGGTTTTGTACCCTGACTATCCGGGTCAAAGGCAGAAAACTCCTGACCGGCCAGAATAGCCTCGACCCGGACTGGAAAGACCCACCGTTCCGTATCCGC
Source organism: Anaerolineae bacterium (assembly GCA_041576335.1). GTDB lineage: Bacteria > Chloroflexota > Anaerolineae > 4572-78 > J111 > JANQQF01. The sequence goes on from JBFGLD010001381.1 coordinate 1,069, forward strand.
CAGATGCTGCAAACAATCGAGGGCCGACCACTCTCCTGCCGCCGGCGGGCGGGTGATTAAGTCAGCCGGTTACATTGCCGTCAAATCGCTCCACCGGGCCGGAGTGGTTTCCAAAACGACATGCGCCCAAGTTGGCCCCATCCAAACAAACCATTTACTGGATGTGGCCGTTCAATTAGTTAATAGCCGGCCAACCGCGTATAATTAGCAGGGTATAAATGATGGCGACCAAATGTAAGGATAATCAGGATGACCCGCTCGTTGCTTGATCAACCCCAGATTTCACAAGTTCTGTTTCACCCGCGGCCAGAGCCCAGCGGTGGTCCAGCGATACCGGACGCCTGGCCAATCTCTCTCGAAGTTGAGCCCGGGATTTCGCTCGGCGGCTGGCTCTTTCCGGCGGAGGCCGACGCTCCGGCCATTCTCTTTTTTCACGGCAACGGTGAAATCGCCGCTGATTACGATTTCATCGCGCCGGCTTTCAACGAACTTGGTCTAAGCCTGCTGGTGATGGATTATCGAGGCTATGGCAACAGTAACAGTCGGCCAACAGCCACACACCTACTGGCTGATGCCGTGACCATCTTTGAGGCCTTGGAGGATCTTTGGCAAAGCCAGCAATTGTCGCCCGACCGGCTCTACGTGATGGGCCGCTCCCTGGGTAGTGCGGCGGCGATTGAGGTGGCGGTCCACGCCGGGGAGCAGCTGGCCGGCCTGATCATCG
>JBFGLD010001382.1:0-1789 GCA_041576335.1 Anaerolineae bacterium
CCTGATCTGGTAGACCATTGTTTGGTCTGCATCATATTCTGGGTTGTGCTCATTTGACACTGTTCTGCTCCACAGTGATAACAACGTTCCCTTTTTTGTGTCCTGTTTCTACATAACGGTGGGCCTCGACTATTTGCTCCAGCGGATAACAGCGATCAATTACGGGTTTATGCTTGCCCATCTCAATCAGTTCTTTGAGAAAACTAAGTCCTTCTCTGCGTGGAATGGCCGTCCCACCGACAATTTTCTTGCCTGTGGTCATCGCAGTCCACAGACTTTGAATCTCTGACAGGACCATGACGGTGTGAAGGTAATAGCCGTTTTTCTTCAGTGCATGTTTGATTTGTGAAAAGGTCGTCTTGCCTACCGTGTCAAAAATAATATCGTAGGTCTCGCCGTTTTTCGTAAAATCCTCCCGCGTGTAATCAATAATGTGATCAGCACCCAGCGATTTCGCCAGTGCTACATTTGTGGTACTGCATACCCCGGTGACTTCTGCCCCAAAGTATTTGGCAAGCTGCACGGCAAAGGTGCCGACACTACCCGAAGCGCCATAACGGCTTCCCTGCCATCCATATTCTATATCTATGCTGCGCTCAACAACTCACTCGCTTCTGTTTTGCGAGAATTCACGACCGCGGCGGCTGGATTGAAGCCTTTGACGATGAGCCATCCCGCCAGGATCATTTCATAGGCAGCGATTGGCAAGGCCAGGACCATCGCCCAAACGGAAAGTTGAAGAACTACGCCGAACATGACGAGCAAAGCATCACCAAAAACGAGTGTTGCTCCGGTAAGCCCCAGAACCGCCAACGGTCGGGGAACGAGTCCGGATTTGTAGAGCAGATAGCTGTACATCATCGTGTTGATGCCCAGGAAGAAAAGGGGACCAAGTATAAAGGTCCAGTCCTTTGCAGCGAGTAACAGAGAGCCTGCGGCCTGAAAACCGGAAGCCTCCGACCCCGCTGCTACAAAGTCCTGGCTTAAGGTCAAGAGCGACAATACAGCGACGATACCAATCGTGATGACCACAGCTTCAAGAAACCTGAAGCAGAGGTGGGCCAGTGCAATGCGTTCGCCATACGGTTTTAGGAAGGGAAACAAGCCAATGGCGGTGCCGATGGCGGTGCAAACAAGAACCAGCTCCATAAGTGCTCCCAGAATCACCTGGTTTTTTTGTCCGGCTCCGTTTATAAGATAGTCAGGGCGGGTGAGAATGGGCTGGTAGAAGAGGAGGCCCAGGATTGCGGAAACTGTCGCCAGGATAAATAGTACGCCCACAATTGTCGCAGCCTGCCGGTTGGTATTCATGTGTTTTTCTCCTTCAATTAATGCGGCCTGCTTAATCAAACTCATTTTTTCGTTGGTAACCATCGTTTTTTCTCCTTTATTTGAACAATATTGATAAGTTTCATTGAATTGAACTTGCATAAAACTGTCGTCGCCGATTGTGTTTCCGGAGCCTGAAATAGGCTAGAAATTTATCAAAGACAGATCTCATTTCTAAGCAGCTTGCCTCAATTTACTGCTGATGTCCTGCGGGCTTGGGGCGTCCACCGTTTGCGAATGACCCATTCGGCCACGGCCAGATTGATCACCCAGGCCGCGCCCATTAGCAGCGCCCGGCTGAACTCACCCGGCGGGCTGGCAATCAATTCCCCGGCCAACAGGGTCAGCACCTGCGTGCCCGCGCCAAGCCCGATTGCATAGGCCCGCATCATCCAGACGCGATGCCGGATCACGTCTCCTCGCCGGATGGTGGTAAAGCCGAGGACAACGGATACGACCA
>JBFGLD010001383.1:0-1783 GCA_041576335.1 Anaerolineae bacterium
AACCAACTCTTGGTCGCCAACGCCGGCCTGGAACGCGAACTTATCGACCGTCTGGGTAAGGAGGACAAATTTCGGCGTTCAACCGAACAGCTGCGTGAACTATCCGCTCGCTTGCAGTCAGTCAGAGAGGAAGAACGTACCCAAATTGCCCGGGGGGTCCACGACGAACTTAGGCAGGCCTTGACCGGACTGAAGATGAATGTAGCCTGGCTGCAAAAGATGAATTTGGAAACCAATCCGTAACGTTCTATATTCTGTAGGATGAGGATGCGAGAAAATTCTAATTTTCAATAAACAGATATAGGAGCATGTAAACAATGGTACATTTATTTATTCGACAGAAAGTAAAGGATTACGCCACCTGGAAGGCCACTTTCGATGGCCTCTCTGAAACGCGACGGGCGGGTGGTGAAAAATCACACCAGATTTTTCATCCCGATGACGATCCCAATAACTTGGTGTTGTTCTTCGAGTGGGACAGCCTGGCCAACGCCCGCGCTTTTATGGCCAACCCGGACTTGAAGGAGGCGATGGGTGCAGCCGGGGTCTTCGAAGCACCAGAAGCTTATTTTTTGGAAGAATATGAGCGAGGCAAGGTATAACGACAGTTTGGTCTATCATCTATTATCAATCGTATGACAGGCCTGAGCCGGAGATGGTTCGTCGCATCACACACTATTCACTTAAATAGAATAATTCATGTCAACAGAAAATGAGATCCGTAACGCCTCAGAACAGTTTTACGCCGCGCTGAACCGCTATGGTGAGCGGGGATGCCGGACTACTGGCGAACATCTGGTCGCACAGCGCGCCTGTGACGACTTTGCAGCCAATCGGCGGTCGACGAGTCGGCTGGGACGAAGTCCGAGAATCGTGGGAGCAAGTCGCTCAGATGGTCTCAGAGGGACGAGTCAAACTGGGCGATCAACTCATTCAGGTCGTCGGGGATGTAGCCTTCGTGCGGGGTACCGAGCAGGTTTCCGTGACGATGGCTGGGCGTTCAGTCCTAGGCGAGCATCGCCTGACCAATATCTATCGCCGAGAAGTCGGCGGGTGGAAGGTTGTCCACCACCACACTGACCTTTCTCCGGCGATGCCGGATGTTCTCAGCCGTTTGCAGGCCTCGACGTAACAGAGCGCTTCTTAGATCTGATTACAGTACATACGACATTTAGTAGGGCAAAATTGCTGAGACCTTTGACCGCCTAGTTCGCTGATGTCGGAATAGATCAGGCATCTTGAGTCAAATTAGCTCGTAAACCTGTTGTCTATGGCGCGGGAGCTTGGGAAGAAGCCTCTCCCAAATTCCCCGCGCGATGCGCGATAATAATAAGTATCGCCACGTACGGAACCCCCTGCTCCCCTTAATCCCCGCCTCAGTGTAGGACAAATACCGACAAGCAAATCAGTCTAAACCCTACCCCATCATCAGAATTCCACTGATAGTTTTCTGAGCCCGGATCGTGTATCATTGTAATATCCCTACTCGGGTTCAGATAAATCATCCCCTCACCCTAAAGCTTCCTGACGACGCTAACCCCGTCAGACCGTTGACCGAAAATACTTCTCTAAAAAACTTGTTGTTCCACAAATCACTCTAAAAAATTGGTAATGAAGGAATGCCGTATGAAGCAGTTGGACAAAATCAATACGTCCTGGCCATTGTCCAGTAGTCGTCTAGAGTTTATCACTATAAGGAGCAAATAACTCAATGGCAAAACAAATTAGTTTTAGCGAAGATGCCCGCCGCCGCCTCAAGGTTGGGGTAGACATTTTGGCTAAC
>JBFGLD010001384.1:0-1774 GCA_041576335.1 Anaerolineae bacterium
AAGGGGATTGTTCCTTCGGGAAATTCAACCGCTTCGGCAAATTGCTCTAAATCCTCTCGGGTAGTGTTTTCTTCAATTTTCGTTTCGATCGCACCGGGACAGATGACATTGACCCGGATTTTATGCTCAGCTAATTCCAAAGCCACCATCTTGGCGAAAGCGACTTGAGCCGCTTTTGAACAGGCATAAGCGGTTGCCCCGGTGTTGCTAAACATGCGCGTCCCGTTGACAGAGGCGGTGATAACAACTGCGCCGCCCTGCTTTTTGAGAAAAGGGACAGCATGCCTGACCGTCAAAAAAGTGCCCCTGAGGTTGACCTCAATGGTCCGATCCCACTCTTCGGCCGTCAACTTGTCGATGGGCGCCCAAACGCCGTTAATCCCGGCGTTGGCAAAAACTACCTCGAGGTGTCCCCATTTGTCCATGATTTGCTGCACGGCTTGCTGCATTTGCGGAGCGGATGAGACATCGGCGATAAGCGGCATCACCTCGTAACCCGCCCGCTCCAGTTTTTTAACGGCGTTGAGGACGCTCTCTTCGGTCTGTGCCAGTAGGCCAACTTTGGCTCCTGCCTGGGCCAACCGGCGCGCGGTCGCCAAGCCTATCCCAGAACTTCCCCCCGTGACCAAAGCTACCTTATCGGCTAGTTGCATCAAATTCTTCTCCACTTTCATTATAGGTTACCACTCTCCTCTGCTTCAACCTATACTAACCTGGATGACTGCCGGTCATAAAAAAAAGCTGTCTTTCGATAGCTCACATGGGTTAGAACCGGTCCCGTTTTCACCCAACTGGATAAGCTAAGGGAATATATTGTTTCGGACTAATGAAGATCTGCAAAATGTAAATACTTTCCGACAGCCGAGTTGGGGCAACGAGATTGTCAAGTCAATTATAGGCTACTCTAATTCTGCTTCCATGTGTCTTGTATAAAGATATTGACCACTAAGACCAATCCAAAGCCGGCCGCAATTAGAAATAGTATAATAGCGATCGCCGGATAACCGAAAATCGTATAGGCTGCTTCAATCTGCATCATCAGCGCTGCCCCGACAATTAAGGCGGCTAGGATAAGACCCATCGTAATCCGGTTGGCCACCTTTTGAATATTATTCATGAGACGGATTTCATCCACCACGTCAACCTTGAACTCGAACTGTCTGTTAACTAAGGAGTCCAGCACTTTGTTGATGCGGCCGGGCAGCTCCTGGACGAATTCATTGATTTCCAAGACCGAGGAAAAGATGTTGCCCGGCGAGAGGCTTTTGAGCATGTGCCGGGTCATAATCGAGTGGGTGTGCTGGCGGATGATGTCGTTGGGGCTAAACTTGGGGTCGAGAACGCGTCCGATTTCATCCAAGTGCAGCAGCGTCTTGCCCACCAGGGTAATTTCCGGGGCAGGCCGGATGCCATTATTTGCCGCCAGGCGAGCCAACTCCATGACTATCCGGCCCAATTGGATATCTTCAAAGCTGGCGTTTTCGAAACGGGCCACCAAATCGGTCACTTGGCGGGTAAAGCGATCTTCGTCGCAGTCGTCTAAGCGCGTGCCGATTTGTATACATAACTTGGCTACCTCGGCGCTCTCCCCTTCGCTAACGGCCAAAACCAACCTCAGCAGTTTCTCTTGCAACTTCGCGTTGAGGTGGGCCACCATACCTAAGTCGATGAGGGCCAGACGCTGGTCGTCGGTGATAAAGACGTTGCCGGGATGAGGATCGGCGTGGAAAAAGCCGTCGATGAGGACGTGGTCCAGGTACGCCTTACATAGATC
>JBFGLD010001385.1:0-1771 GCA_041576335.1 Anaerolineae bacterium
CCATTCAGCACGAGAATGGTTCCTGGCCTCGGCCAAAGAAGAAGCTGCGGTTGCCAAACATTTTGCGGCCATGTCTACCAATGCCACCGCTGTGGCCGACTTTGGAATTGATACGGAAAATATGTTCGAGTTTTGGGACTGGGTGGGGGGACGTTACTCACTGTGGTCGGCCATCGGTCTGGCTATCGCTTTGTACTTGGGTATGGATCGTTTTGAAGAACTCCTAAGTGGAGCCCATCAAGTGGATGAACATTTCCGCACGACTCCCTTTGAGCAGAATATTCCAGTCATCATGGGGCTGCTGGGCATCTGGTACAACAACTTTTTCGGCGCCGAGTCCCACGCCATTTTGCCCTATGACCAATATCTACTTCATTTTCCTGCCTACTTCCAACAGGGAGATATGGAAAGCAACGGCAAAGGGGTTACGCTTGCAGGTCAAGGGGTGGATTGTTCCACCGGCCCGATTATCTGGGGGCAGCCTGGCACCAATGGCCAACACGCCTTCTACCAGCTTATCCACCAGGGCACCAAGCTCATCCCCTGTGATTTTCTGGCGGCAGCCCAGAACCATAATCCTCGGGGCAACCATCACCCCATCCTCATCTCAAATTTTCTGGCTCAGACCGAGGCCCTGATGACAGGCCGAACCCCAGACGAAGCCCGGGCCGAACTGAAGGCCACCGGCCTCACCGGCGAGGAGCTGGAGCGACTGGTTGCAGCCAAAACCTTTCCCGGCAACAAACCGACCAACTCATTTCTTTATCCCAAACTAACCCCTGAAATTCTCGGCTCGCTGATAGCCCTGTACGAACACAAGATATTTACCCAAGGCGCAATCTGGAACATCAACTCCTTTGATCAGATGGGGGTTGAGCTGGGCAAGCAACTGGCTAAAGCCATTTTGCCCGAACTCAAGGAGGATCAGCAGATTGCCAGTCACGACGCTTCAACTAACGGGCTGATCAACTACTACAAGCATATTCGCTAAGGTGAGCACAAACTTGTTTTTGTTTCTTACAAAAATGAGGTGTACAAGCTCCGGTTTTAAGGCATCGGCAGAACAGATTAACACCCACTCCACTTCGCAAGGATTGGCCGTATGGAGGCGCTGTTCCGTCTGCAGTCGGTGGCATATGACCGAGATTTCCGGGACGCCCGGTGATCGTGAATACCCTCTGCAAAATGGATATAAGTAAGACAATATTCAAATCCAACTGAATTTGCTGCAAATAACACCTACCGAAGCAAGTTTAACTCTCTAAGGAGATGACCAAAAATGATGATGGAAGACGTTTTGGGATTAATTATGGGCGGGGGCCGGGGCACTCGGCTGTACCCCTTGACCAAAAAAAGATCGAAACCAGCGGTGCCCCTGGCGGGCAAATACCGGCTGATTGACATTCCCATCAGCAATTGCCTACACGCCAACATCGACAAAATTGCTATTCTGACCCAGTTTAATTCGGTGTCGCTTCACCTCCATATTTTTCGGACCTATCGCCGGGATATGTTTACCGATGGTTGGGTGCAGATTTGGGCGGCCGAACAAACACCGCGCAGTACCGGCTGGTATCAGGGCACGGCCGATGCAGTCCGGCAGCAACTGGTAGAGATTAAAAACGCGGGTACAGAATATGTCCTCATCCTGGCTGGAGATCATCTCTACCAGATGGATTACCGGGCCTTTGTTCAATACCACGTGGACACAAAGGCTGACATCACCTTAGCCGTCCAGCCGGTAGCGGCCCAAGAGGCCCCTGGCCTGGGC
>JBFGLD010001386.1:0-1769 GCA_041576335.1 Anaerolineae bacterium
GCCGACCAAACGTTGGGTCCTTCTCCTCGCACATCGATCACGGCAAACATCTTGTCGGGATAGTGCGCGGCAACCTCGCTGATTGGCGTGGCGTTGCCGTAGCCAATGCCGATGATTAAATCGACATCCGCTTTGGCCCAATTTTCGATGTTGATGGCGTTTAACATTGGATTTTGCCAGTCCGCGGTCCGGTAATCGATATCATATAATCTCTTAGCTTCTTGCAGACCGGCAAAGGCGGAGTCATTAAAAGATAGATCTCCCAGCCCTCCAACGCTTAATTGTAATCCCACTTTAATCTGTTTAGCCATAAAAAGTACCCTTCCGCTCACCAAAGATCAAGAAGCGTCACAATTTTTCGAGTCCAATTATATCACCACCCTATCTTCTTGACAATAATAATTCTACCTGCATCGGGGCGCCCCTACTAGGGGGATTTTGCCTGAGGGGTGGGTGTGCGCGTACCATCGCCCGACACATTGCGGTAGGTGTAGCTGGTGATCACCCAGCCGTCATTTTCTCTGGTCAAATTGTAGATAAACTCCAGCGTCTCGGAAAAAGCCGCGGCACCTTGCCCATATCGCCAGCTTTCCTGACTAATGACAACTGCCTGATTAACCGTGCTTTCGTCGCCGACGGTTGGTAAGGCTATGTACTCAAATTGAACCTCAAACGGCTTGGCAAAGCTGTTGTAGTGGTCGACAGCAAATTTCTCTGCCTTGGTCAAGGCCCGGCCTTGCCACACGCGCTTGAGATTGTCGAGATTTTCTTCATTCGCCAAAACAATTGCATCCTGCAGCAGTCTATTTCCCTCGTCTACGGCGGCGATGATCGATTGTTGGTCGTCGCTCGTGATTGAGGGCAAAGGCGTCAGGCGCGCTTCGCCGGCGGCATCACGGCCTGACAGCGGCGTCGAGGTTTTTGTTACAGCCGGCCGCGCCGTTGCAGTGGCAATAGCTGTATTCGTAATCGGGGCGGTTGCCTGGGCCGTAGCGGTTACGCTCGGCGGCGCTGTCGGGGTCGGTGTTGCGCTTAGAACGGCCACGATGGTGAGCGTTATAGCCGGCGTCGGCGTTGATCTTGATTCTGTCGGTATTGCTCTGGTTACAGTGGCGGTTGGGCTCGGTGGCGCCGGAGTATGGATCGCTGTAGCGACCGGCGTGGTTGCGGAAGGAGGGTTCGGCGACGTTCCGGCTACGGTTGAAGACGGTAAAATACCATTCACAACGATCCAGGCTAGGGCGCTCCACACCAGGAGCCAAATAGCCAAGCCCAGCATAAGCGCCCCGGCTCGGCCGGCCGGCCCATAACGCGAAGTGTTGAAAGTTATTGGCCCTAGCCGTTGTTGACCTCGCAGTGCGGCCAATACAAACATCGGCCCGATGATGATCAGGAACAACGGTATGAGTAGAACTAATAAAATTAAGCCGCCCAGATTGGACCAGGTCGTCCGCATTTTTGTGTTGCCTTCCACAATAGGTATTAATGATTGAACGCGGATCCATTGTAACACGTATTGAGAAGAGTCCAAAGGTAACGGTTGAAAATTGAAAATCTTTCTTTCTAAGCAAAACAAAAAACGATTTCTCAGAGCGACACAAGCATTGATTACGCCTCCTGTGAAAATAACCCCGTAGGGCGGGGGGCTTGGGGGGTAGTTCCCCCCATTTTCATCCCCCGTTATCGTCCCGATAGGGACTGTCGCACTTCCCTGTAAAAAAGTCACATCTGAAATGCGCTGGATACGATTGAGACAAATTAACCCTGGA
>JBFGLD010001387.1:0-1763 GCA_041576335.1 Anaerolineae bacterium
GCAATTTGACCATCTCCGGGTCCAATTCGATGGCGATGACTTGGCCGGCGGCTGCGGCCAGCAAGCGTGTTAGCGTGCCGGGACCGGGACCGACTTCCAGGACAGTATCGTTGGGAGTGAGGTCGGCGATGTCGATAATCTTGCCGAGATGAAAGGGGTCGGTCAAAAAGTTTTGCCCCAGGCCTTTGCGAGGTCGCAGATTGTATTTTCTCAGAAGGACAGAGATAGGCTGGCCTTCATAAGGATTCAAGACGTAACTCCTATGCTCCGCTGATCCTGCGTACTTACCGTTGTGGCCACTGGGGCAATACGTAGCGAACCTTATTGGCCGGCGGAACAGGGGTCACTACGTAGACGTCACGCCATTCGTACAGAATGGGTAACGGCTGATCATCATCAAAGCCCAGATCGACGTGTTTGCCGAGAATGCGGCCGCCCGTATCACCGGCGACAGCTAAACCATATCCCGGAATATACAGCTCCGTCATTAAGGGGATTACTTTCGGATCAACGGCGACAATGCCGTACCCGGCCTGGAGGCCACTGCGGGTCAGCCCATAGCGAGGGTGATCCGGCTCTTTGCCGGAGTTAGCCGCGTTGTAAGCTGTAGTCACCATCGAGATCTTGCGCCAATATTCGATGGGGCCACTTTCTGTCTCCAAGGTGCGCACGACGATTTTGGTCCCATATGCTACCAGGCGATTGCTCGGCTCCCGGTCAAGCCACTCATCTTCACTTTCGCGCCAAACCCGCTGCCCATTTTCATAGCGGACACGGGTTCGGGTTTTTATCACCCCGGTTGCACCGGCCTGGCGAACTTCCTGCCGGTCAAGTTCAAGGGCTTCGTCGTCGATCCAATTCGTTTCAAAGGGTATAAACTCCTCCTCAATCTCGATTGTCTCGCTCACGCGAACAACTTCGACAAAATCTCCCGCCGAAATTAGTTGATTATCAGCCGGACGGCTGTAGTCTTGCCCCATCAAGGCGATTCCCTCTTGAGCCAGCACTTCGCCGACCGTTTCGCGGCGGCTTCGGGTCTGGATAGTGCGGCCATCCACGGAGATCCCTACCGGCCGTGAGCGGTCAATAAAAATGCGCATCCCCGGCGAAAGGGGGGTCCCCAAACCTGGCGTTACGTGGTCACCGAGAAATAGGGTGATACCCTGTTCCAGTAATGCCTCGCCGACATTTGGTTGGGTGGTATAAAAAGTAACTTTGACTTGACCTTCACGCAAGGTCACCGGTACAGCCCGGCGTACGAGTAGGCGCAGCGGCGCCGGCCGAGCTGAAACCAACGCGCTGCGCGGAATGCGAGCAGAAAAAAAGAGGGCTGCCGCGCGGTTCATGGTCTTCGGCTCGGGCGGGCGTCGCGGCAGCATTGCCTGGGGCGATACTACACTGCCGTCGACTAAAATTACATCGTGGGGATTGGTACGTACCCCACTTTCACTCAACAAACCCGCAACCGTTGTTTGATGGGTCAACCGGGGCCTGGCTCGGCCGTCGGCCTCCACCACTACCGGATGGGCCAATTGAACCGTCACCACTTGTCCGGGTACAAGTTCGCTGCCGGGCGGCGGCTGCACAATATCTTCAGCTGCAAGAGCCAGCCCCAGCTCTTGCAGTACTGCTTCGACGGTCAGGCGATGAAGGCGAACTTGATAAGTTTCATCGTTTATGACCAGGGTGACAGGCCGGGCGGCGATTATATAACCCGCCCATAAGAGTAAGAACACGCTGACAAGGCCGGCGCCGTGCGGCAA
>JBFGLD010001388.1:0-1760 GCA_041576335.1 Anaerolineae bacterium
GGTCACAATCTCGCACGAATACCTGCTCATTATCCAAGACCATCCGGTAGCTGTTCCCGGAGATTGACCTCTGCAAGTTCGCGATAGCGCTCAATATAGCGCGTCGCCATCACATCCAGTGACAGATATTGTCGTGCAAACGACCGACACGCTTCAGGATCGATGGTCTGGATATTGCGCATGGCTTCCGCCATCGCTTTTTGGTCGAAGGAGTAACCACCGTCTGTGACCTGGGTTCCTCGCTCCGCCACATCTCTGAATTTGAACAGGATTACACCAGCACGGGCCAGCCGGCGGCCCACGGATTTCGCGCCGGGCCGATTATAACGGTGACCGGCGGCTACCCCAGCTGCATATACGGTTACTCCTGGGATTATCAGATCGCCACACCCGCTGAGGCCCACGCCGTCGTCATTGAGCTGTGCAATTGCGGCGCAGATGTCATCAAAATCGCCCTTGAGCCGGGCCATCCCCAACATCCGTGGCCGCTCTTAAGCTATGAACAGGTGCAAGCTATTGTCACAGCAGCGCATGCGCGGGGCGTACTGGTGCGGGCCCACATACGGCAGGCCGCGCTGTTGGACCTAGCCCTGGCAGCAGACGTGGATGTAATCGAACACATGCCCATCCCGTTTTGCCTGGAAGCCGAGCTTGAGCAGCGGCTGGCCGAAGGCAACCTTCATCTGGCCAGTTACCCCGCATATGAGGTCCAACTGGCCAAAATGGCCGCACAGGGAGTCGCACTGGTGCCAACCCTGGACGTGACCAGCCGCGCCATCGATAAATTGCCCGGGTTAGGAGCTGAGGAACGGCAGGCCGCGCTCAACTTCTTCCTGGAGGGCGTGTGCCGGTTTCACGAGTTGGGCGGGGTGGTGGCCCTGGGCAACGACTACGGGAATCTCGATGTACAGCCGGGGATGCCGATCCGAGAAATGGAGCTGCTCTTAGCCGCCGGTCTCACCCCGCTGGAGGTGATTGAGGCGGCAACAGGTCACGCGGCCGAGGTATGCGGTCATGGCGATGAATTGGGCAGCCTGGAGCCGGGCAAACTGGCCGATCTGATTGTCGTAGAGGGTGATCCGCTGGCAGATATTCAGATGATGAGCACGCTTAGGCTGGTGATCAAGGGCGGTGAAGTGGTCCACGACTTAAGGGGGGAAAGGGCTGAGCCCTTTTTAAATAACCGGTAATTGAAAGGAGTTTTAAGATGAGACGACAATATACGTATATAACTGCGGTAGCCTTGTTTTTGCTGGCAATGTTGACGGCGTGCGCCGGGCCGGCGCCGCTGGCTCAGCCCGCGGCTGAAGCGCCGGGCCAGGCCGATGTTGTTGTGCCGCTGCGTGAGGATCAACCCACGACGGTAGAAACCGGAGCGTCAACCGGATCACTCTACTATGCGGCAAACCCGGAGTTGATGGTAGTACATCGATATATCTGGGCCATTGAACAGAGGGCTGTCCAGCCGGAAAGTTACGATATTGAAGCAGTGCGCGCTCAAAACTACGCTGCATTTGCAGCCGAACAAAGTGACTCGACCTACCGTGCGGCCAACCCGGAGTTAAATGCGGCGAGCCGTTACAAGTCAACACTCATCGAAGAGTCGACAACAGGCTCTGCCTTCTACGCCGCAAACCCGGAGTTAATGGCCGCACAGCGCTGTGCCGTCGAGTAATCTAAACCGCAGAGGTCCTTGACACCTCTGCGGTCTTGAGGGCAATGGCCGTTGCGGTGTCATTCGCCTCTCACAAATCGACAAA
>JBFGLD010001389.1:0-1755 GCA_041576335.1 Anaerolineae bacterium
CTTCCGCCCAGGTCTCTACAATTTGATCCTGCTCGGAAAAATGGTCACCACTCACCCGGTAGCTAATGATCGGGGTGAATTTACCCTCTTTTATACGTCGAATTAGGGTCCGCCAGTCCAGTTCAGAACTGTCACTACGACGATGTCTTAAACGTCTCGCCATAATTGTTATACTCCAGGGTTAATCTTGAAGAACATAGGAATAAAGTCCTTAGGTGAGGTTTGTTCACCATTGAGAGGGGTGATTGGGTTGGACCGAACGCGCTCGAGCATCCTACCGGCTCCGCCCCTCTTAGTCTGCAGTCTCCAACATAACGCGAAAGCCCCGACCCTTATCGACGTGTTGTGGGGCGTACCATCGGCGGGCGCTGCATCTCAATTGACCAACCTCATCGCCAAACGAGCCGCCGCGAAAAATGCGATAAGTTGTCTCATCGGCCGTCACGTCCTCGCGGCCGTCACCGAGCTGATACGGATAGGCAAAATCGCTCTCTTGCCAATCAGGACCCCACAGCGTGCTGGTCCACTCCCAAACGTTGCCAACCATATCATAACAGCCATAGGAGCTTTGGCCCGATTCGTGCTCAATAACCGCCGTTGTTTGAGAACTCGAGCAATTGCAGCGGCCGGCATCCCATTCATCACCCCAGGGATAGATCCGGCCGTCGGTGCCGCGGGCAGCCTTTTCCCATTCGGCTTCGGTGGGCAAACGGTAAGGCCGACCGGCTTTTTCGCTAAGCCATTGGCAGTAGGCCAGTGCATCAAACCAACTGACCGCCACCACCGGATGGTCAAGCATTTTCCGGGGCGGCGTCTTGCCCAGCCACCCGACTTTTTTGGGACCCAGATAGCCGGTTTGGCTCACGAATTCGGCATACTGTTGGTTCGTAACAGGATATTTGCCAATCCGGTAAGCAGGCAGATCGACTTCGTGTTGCGGTGTTTCTTCATCAGGTATGTCGTCAGCGGGCGGGCTGCCCATTAAGAAAAGGCCGGCGGGTATATCAATGGTTTCCGGCTCGTAGGGCAGCGGCGGAATGTCCGCTTTAAGCGAGTCCAGGTCGATGCCGTCGAGGTCGATCGGTACGATTAGGGGTTTCAAACCGGCCCTGAGCTGCTTAAACTGTACGTCGGTCAAGGAATTCCTCGAAACGGCCTCTTCGAGTAACCCAATCGCAGTTTCGAGGTCGCGAATTTGGTTGAGCAAATCTAAGGGTGCTTGGCCCCCAAATTTTGCTTCTCGCTCCTGAAGAATAAGCAGATTTTCGCGATTCTTTTTTAAAAGTTCTTTGAGTGTTGCCATCGTTTACCCCTCATGATTTAGGCAAATCGTAAAAAAATTTGGGGGCACTACTATTATATAACAGCCAGAGCTTGCCTGAAAAATCGACCCATGTAACTACTGCCGGACTGATGCGTTTAAGCCATTTCCGGCACGCTCTCCTCGTTTCCGTGGCTTTATTTCCGACAAAATGCGCCGGGTTTCGATCATTTGAGCCGAACATAAGTTCCGTCATCGGCGAAAAGGAGATAAATAGAATTCTCGTTGCCTCGCACAATTGCCCCCCCCTTAAATTTCCAATATAAATCTCCGCTGGTAACCCCAAATTCTGGTTGTGTACCAAAACCGATCTGTTCCCTGATAGCCGGGTTGGCACACCAAATGGCTCCAAAACCCCGCACCGGCTGAACAAGCCTCCGAGGGACGTCGGCTTCGCAGGCAACCCCATCCGGGTTTGGATCGAACGAATCGAC
>JBFGLD010001390.1:0-1739 GCA_041576335.1 Anaerolineae bacterium
ACACTTGGCTCAAAATTATCGAGTGGAGGATAACCATCGATGAAATTTGATACCACTCTGCTGGCCACCGATTTGAGCGAGATACCGCAGTTAACCCGCCAGGCCGAGGCCATCGGCTTCGACGGAATTTGGGTGTCGGAGACGGCCCACGACCCGTTTTTACCCTTGACCCTGGCCGCCGAACATAGTCAAACCTTATCGCTTGGCACCAGCATCGCGGTCGTTTTTCCCCGCAGCCCGGCCGTGTTGGCCTACATTGCCTGGGATTTGGCTCGCTTCTCCCGGGGACGCTTTATTTTAGGGTTAGGCACGCAGACCAACAACCACTTTCAATAATACGACGCCCCTAACGCTCGCTGCTATTTTTCCCATAGCACGCATATTAAAAAAGGTTTTAGTCTATTGCGAAAGCCACCACGGTCAATCGGTTCTACCTGGATGGGTTACCACCGAAACCGTCAGGGATTTAGTCTGCGGTTCTCACTCATCGGCCTGACGCAGTACGGCATCGATGACTCGTTGGCTAAGGCTGAAACCCTCTGTTCTTAAGCGATCCAATTCCGGGCGGATTTCAGCTATCAGCCCAACCTGTTTAGCTTTGAGCAAAATGCCTACGGTGCCAATTTTGTTTAATCCCAACTCGGTCACCTTGCGTCGCCCCTTCTTTTCATCCATCAGAACCCAATCCGCTTGCAACTCGCGAGCCAACACAATTGTTTCGGCCTCGCCCAAATCTAACTCATCCAATAAAGCCTCCACAGCCGACCGATCTTTCACCGCCACAGTTTCAATCCAGTCAGCGGTGGAGACTTCCCTTTTTGCCCCGCCTTCTTCTCGACCAGCAGTTACGGCTTCGTCATAGACAGCTTGTGGGATATACAGTTTACCGAAGAGTTGTTGCAGCAGATCAAACCGTTGAATGGTGGCTAGACCAATCAACGGCGTGGTATTTGAGACAACGATCATTACTCGGTTTCAGGGGACAGGTTGTTTACGGCGGCAAACTCTTCAGCCAGTTCCTCTTCGGAGTAGTCTACGTAAGCGATGCCGCGTTTGCGTAACAGGGCCAGAAATTCAATCCGGCTGATGTTCAGCAGACGCGCTGCTTTTCCGGAAGAAACGCGTTCTTCTGTAAACAGCGATAGCACCAGCCACTCTATCACCCGACGCTGCACTTCCTCGTGGTCAAGACCGAGTTGAAGAAGAGGTGTAGGCACGCGTACTTCGACAATTGTTTCGGACATTTCGGACTCCATTTCTAGGTTTAAGCCCTTATTCAATGTTGCTCACCGATCTTTGGTACGGATCGCTTTGATATTCTATCATGCTTGCTGTGGTCTGACAATGAAATTGAGTGATCGGGTGCGTTCCAGAATGCATCTCGCCAACCCTATTAAGAGAAACCTGTAGAAGGACACAGCCCTTTTTTGGCAAATCAATCCATAACCAGCCGAATTGCGAGTATAAATTTTTGTGCATTGTGAACCCCACCGCGGCTGGTGGCTTACTGACAAAAATGTCCGGTATGTTATAAGTGATTAGGTTTTCACCAAATGTGGACAAAGGGCACGAGTTTGGAATCCCTGCTTTATATTTGCGAGGCACTTGTCGAAACATTCCAGCTTAACATGCCAATTTCTTGGTTGAATCGGGGAACGGTGGTACACTCGGCTCAGCATCATCCAAGGGAGGATAAGCACCGATGAAATTTGATACCACCCTGCTGGCCACCGATTTGA
>JBFGLD010001391.1:0-1739 GCA_041576335.1 Anaerolineae bacterium
ACCCCCTGCCCGCCTGGTGCACCAGGACGGGCATACGGGAGGTTGCGCGTGGTCGGGCCATCACATTCCCCTGGCTCCTCGAATGGCCCTGTTACCGCCGGGTTGACCACGTTGGGTTTACAATAATGCTAGTTGCGCTGCTCGTTTCCTCTGCCAATCCAAGGGTAATGGCGTCTGTTGTAATTCGACCTTGGTTGTCTCATATCGGTTATCATCTAATGGTAGTGGTTGACCTACAGTCCAACCGAGGCCATCACGTTTGATAAATTCTGCCCGCCATTCATTGCCGGTATATGCGCCGTGACAATTCCGGCAGAGTAGGCAACATTTATCAAGTTCCTTCCAAGCGCCGGGTATGCCTCTATTGTAAAGTAATATAGTCGGCGTCACTTTTTTTGTTGCCGGGTAAACGTGATGAAAGTCCATCGCTGTAACATATTGACTAAATCCGCATCTTTGGCACTTGCCACCCATCAGCTTTACAGCCTCTTGTTTTAGTGAAAGGTTTTTATCCTTAAAATAGCCTTTGATTTGAGATTTTCGAGCTAATCGTTTTTTGGCTTCACATTCGATGCAATAAAACCGATAGCCGTAATTTTTTGATTTCTTTGTCCTGTAAAACTTCTTGACCGGATAAAATGTTTTGCACTCAGAGCACCATAATAAACCCTTCTGCCACATCTCATCTCGTAATCGTTGTTCGGAATGACTTAACCTTTTTGGCACAATCTAACTCCCTTATCGTTAGTTATGCGACCGCTAAATAAAAAATGGTTGCCTTAACAGTTTGCTAGGCAACCACCAGTATGCTAGAATAGCTTTAGGCCGCTGCCCTTATCAGCGGTCGCCGCCTATCAGGTGTTAACGCACTTGATAGGCATTTTGTTTTTGGTTGCCTATATTATAGCACAATTAGAACTGTTGTGCTAGTTGTTTGCGTTATTTCACGTTTTCTACATTTCACTTCGCAAAAACAGGATATAGCGAAATGAAATGTGATTCCGCTAAATCACCCCATATGTGTGCAGCATATCCTCGTCCAGCCACGGGCTAAACGGCTGCCCGGCCCACGCCTCGGCCACCTGCTCCCAATCGGCGGCGCTCTGCGGTTCGTCATGCTGCCACACGTAGGCCAGCTCTACCCACTCGTGACCATTGTGGTAATAGTAATAGCTCATCGTATTCCCCTATCAACATCGTTGCCCGATTTGACTATTGCCGACTTCTCGCCGTCGATGCCCAGGCTCTCGGCCAAACACGCCAACACCACCCAACAATCCGCCAGCTCGTTACTCAGACGCTCGACATCCAATGGCCCCGTGACCGCATCGGCCCAGAACGCCGGATTATCAAACAGCATCATGGCGTCACGGCGCATCAGCGTCACCCGGTCCCCGAACTGGCCCAGCGTGGCCGAGTAGCGCCACTGGACCGCCAAAAATAGCTCGCACGCCTCCTCGATTAGCTTGACCACCTGCCGGGCGCTGAAGATCGGGCCGCTGTAGCCGTCGTGGTAGCCACGGGCGATGACGTTATTGTAGATCTGCCGCTGTACTAATTGCCTTACCATAAGCCCAAAGCCTTTAACTCCCTGCTCAACCCGCTTCCGTCCTCAAGGCTGGCGGCGTCCCAACTGCTGTCGATCAGTGCTCGCTTAATCAGCCACTTTTGCAGCCCGGCAAATCCCCGCTCTCGTAAAATCTTCTTGATGAGCCGGACCGTGGCCTCGTCGTCGTCAG
>JBFGLD010001392.1:0-1738 GCA_041576335.1 Anaerolineae bacterium
CTCAGCCCAAACCTCCGCCCCGAAGTGAAGATAAGGTACAGCTGGTCTACCAGGATTGGCGGACCGACTGGTTCCCCGCGATGGCTCAGCAACTGCTGGAAAAGTTCCACGCCACCCATCCCAATATCCAAGTCTTCTACACTCCCGACCCGGATGATCTGGAAGAGACAATGTTGGCAGACATGCAGGCCGGTACCGCGCCGGATGTGTTTCAGGGCTGCTGCTCTTACTTCCCTATTTGGGCCCAACAAGGACATATGCTCGACCTGCGCCCTTACGTCGAGGCCGATCTGGATCAGGCCACCATCGATGATTGGGACCAAGCCCAGTATAACGCCTTTTTCACCAGGGATGGGCAACAATACGGCTTGCCCAAGTATCATGGCGCGCTGGCGCTTTACTTTAACAAAGACCTTTTTGATGAATACGGGCTGGACTACCCTGATGGAACCTGGAACCACGATGACTACCTGGCTGCGATGAAACGACTCACTCACGACCGTGACGGCGACGGAAAAACCGATTTGTGGGGCAGTATGCTCGATATCTCCTGGGATCGCATTCAGATGCATGTCAATGGTTGGGGAGGGCACTTGGTCGATCCTGATGATCCCGCCCTATGTCGCATGGCCGAAGCCGAGGCCATAGCAGCGATGGAGTGGATTCAGGCCCGCATGTGGCAGGACAGAGTAATGGCTACGTTTCTCGATGTACAAAAAATGTCGACGCGCCAAGCCTTCATCACCGGGCGGGTGGCGATGGTGGAAGACGGCTCCTGGGCCTTGAAGGATATCCTGGCCGGAGCAGACTTTCGCATAGGGATAGTGCCTTTTCCGACAGGACCGGTTCGCCGGGTGACGCTGGCCACAACGGATGGGTTCGGGATCTATGCCGGGACCAAATACCCCGACGCAGCCTGGGAACTGCTCAAATTCCTCATTAGCCAGGATTACGGCCGGGCTATGGCCCGGGCCAACTTTCTCCAGCCGGCCCGGGCTTCTTTGGTAGATGAGTGGGTTGGTTTCATCCGGGAAGAGTTCCCGCAGCAGACCAGGGAGATGGATATCGCCGCTTTTGCCGACGGTCACATTAAGGGGTATTCGGTGACCGCCGAAATCTTCGCGAACATGGCCGAAGCCACACGGATTACCTATGCGGCGTGGGATCAGATCTTCACCCTGGGCCAGGCCCCGGTCGGACAAATGAAGAGCGTCTGTCGCCAGATCCAGGCCGTCCAAGGCTGAGGCTAAATGTCAAGAATTCGCTGGCGGGGTCTACGGTCCAAAATCATTGCCTGGTCTTTTGTGCCCGCGGCAATCATTCTGGTTGCGGTTGCATTGGTGACCTACTACGCTTACCAGCAGGTGACGGCGGAGTTGGTGTTCGAGCGTGATCAGGACCTCACCCGCCTCTCAGCCCGGCAGTTGGCCACGGAGCTAGCCGAATATGGTGACATCCTAACAGCTATAGCCCGAACTGCAGACATCTACCAGAATAACCCGGCTAAACAACAGGCTGCCTTGAAGCGGGCCGGCAACCGGTTGGTCGTCTTTGATGCCGGTGTACTTATCCTCGATACCTTTGGGACGGTAGCAGCCACTGAACCAGAACGACCAGAGGTTATGGGGCAGGACTGGTCGAACCGGATCTACTTCCGCCAGATGGTCCGCTCTCCCGGCTTGGTCTTTTCGGATATTGTGGCCGACGGACCCCAAGGGCAGGATGTCATCATCGTCGC
>JBFGLD010001393.1:0-1728 GCA_041576335.1 Anaerolineae bacterium
AGTGCCAGCAAAAACGATTGCCAGCAATGAAGAGCCACCGGCAAACACAAAAGAATTGATCAAGAGCTGAAACGTCGCCGGATCCGAGTACGCTATCTTGTAATAATTTAAAGTAAACTCTCCCGGAACTCCCAGGGGTTTGCTCAAAAAGCTCCCGTAAACAAGCATCAGAGTAGGTGACAAGCTCAGATAGGTGATCACGAGCCCGACCAAGACAATAACCATCTTCTGCGAATCCTGACGGATCACGCGAATCGGTCTTGCCCATAGCCGAGACAATACAGCCGAATGATTCATAAGCGACGGGTGTCGGTTATGCAAAAAAGGCTGGCTCGTCGTAACGGCCGACGAACCAGCCTTGCTCTCCGATGATAATATGACAAACTAATAGACGGCGGAAGCTATTTACCCAAGAATATCTTTTGGAATTGCGCCCGCAACTTCTTGAATTCCGCCTCGTCTGGCGCATCCATCATAACGAACCGGTCAGCCAACTTGTCTGCGTCGCGAATGGCTGGGCTGATGCCAGGGTACAGTACGAATTCTCCTTCCTCTGCCATCGCCTGCTGCCCCGCCTCAGACGTAGCATATTCGATGTACAACTTACCCGCATTCGGATTTGTCGCCTTGGAGCCGAGAGATACGTAGTTGGCATCGGCCAGGAATTTATCCAACATGACATAATCCGTGGGCCCCTTGTACTGTTTCACGTATTTGACGTAGGTAATCCCAATGGGGGCCTCTCCGCGAATGATCACGTTCGTCACCGGAGCGAGTGATTGCACGAGGTGCGGCTTTTGTTTGGCAAGCGCCTTCACGTAATCCAGCCACTTATCGCCCATGAGTTTGTCAAGATTAGCAAGAAACTGCGCCGTAGTGGTATGACGAGAGGGGTCCGGCATGCTGATCTTGCCTTTCCATTTTGCATCAAGAAGATCTTGCAAGGTTCCTGGAAGGTTCGACTTTTTTACGAGCTGCGTATTATAAAGTATGCCGATGGGAAGCACCCGCCAGGGTGTAATCAATGCATCCTTCTGCTTGAATTGTTCGGGAAACTTTTCCGACGGGACCGGAACAAACTTTGTAAACAGACCCTCTTCTTTCATGATCAACTGAGGGCCCCGGTTAGCGTCAACCACATCGAACCCCGGACGACCCGCCCGAAATTCGGTTAAAGCACGATCCATAACCTTGGTTGAAGACCCGCGCCAGTACTCCACCTTAATGCCGTATTTTTTTTCAAATGGCTTGTTAATGACATCCATTGTTTTTGGTGGAACCGCGCCATAAACCACGACCTTTCCCTCTTTCTTCGCCGCCTCAACATCCACCGGCTGGGCGTCGCCAATTGACAGAGCAAACAACACCCCCAAGATTCCGGCGGGAAGTGCTAGAAATTTGCATTTAACACGATATTTCACGGTACCCCTCCTTCCGCTGTATGTAAGTCATAGAATGCTGATCTAATTGTAATAACTATAGGCCCATTGCCTCTAAGTCAAGTCAACGAAAAATCCTTTTCTTTTCAGACCTCTCCGAAGATTTATTTGAATTCAATTAAGACTTTCTCAGGCCGTGTCCCTAAGCTCCTCGAAATGCGGTCTCGTCACAAGTATTGGACGACAGCCGGGACGATTCCCATCGATAACGACGATTAGGTTGGTAAAAAGGTGGTCGATTGTGGTTACTATGCCGCTAATTCGCGGGCCATCCGGATGGCGTTTATCC
>JBFGLD010001394.1:0-1726 GCA_041576335.1 Anaerolineae bacterium
GTGATCACAGCCAATGACTACATCGCCATTGGCGCCGCTTTGGCGGCGGAAGCGTTGGGGCGCGAAGATGTGGCAATCTTCGGCAACGACGGCGACACGCAGGGCTTGGAAGAGATCTATGCCGGCAAGTGGGATGCGACGGTCAACACGACGCCCTACTTGATGGGGCAGGTCGCCCTGCAGGTGGCCATGGATTGCCTGGAAGGCGCATATCCTGGTGGCTGGACGGAGACGCCGACGGTGATTGTTGACCAGAGCAATGCCGCCGATTATCTCTGCCGTCCCGAGAATCTCTTCCCGGCACCGTCACAAGAGTACGAGTGCAACTAGTGTAAATCAGCTGCCGGCTGTTCAATAGGCCGGCAGCTTTTGATCTTGCCATTGTTTTAGAGACCTGGCAAGCGTATTGTAGGTTAAGATAGTTAGCACAACTTCCCCGGTCACAAGAGGGAATGTGGCCGGGGAAGTAATAAAATAATTGAGATATCCAACCCTTTCATTTAGTACATGTAGCGTGATGGGTTTCTAATAATTATGGCAGTCAATAGTAATCTACCACCCTTGTGGGAACTGCGTGGGATATCTAAGGCCTTTCCAGGTGTTCAGGCACTCGATGATGTTTCAATGACAATTGAAGAGGGGCGCATACATGCGCTGGTTGGTGAGAACGGCTGTGGTAAATCAACGTTGGTGAAATGCCTGGCGGGCGCTCACCAGGCTGAGCAAGGCGAGCTGGTCTATAGAGGCGAAATTGTGGAGATCCCACACCCTCTTGTTGCGCGCGATTATGGCGTAGCGACGATCTACCAGGAATTCTCATTGGTCCCGACGCTGACTGTAGCCGAAAATATCTTTCTCGGCCGCCAACCAAAGTCTTCTCAGATCGGCGGTATTGATTGGAAGGAGATGCGAGAACACACGTCTGAGATACTGGATCAACTGTCAATCGAACTTGATCCAGACGCCGTGTTGCGCGATCTCTCCGTCGCCGAGCAGCAGCTGGTTGAGATTGTGAAGGCGATATCTACGGAATCAACCCTGTTGATTATGGATGAGCCAACGGCTGCATTGGGAATCCCGGAGGCGGAGCGCCTGCATGAACTTATCAGGCATTTTGCTGATGAGGGGAAGGCGATTCTTTATATCTCGCATCGTCTAGATGACGTTTTCCAAATAGCTGATTACATTACGATCTTGAAGGATGGTCGCCGTGTTGGTGACGCGCCGGCCGAAGAATTGAGCCCCAAAGATGTCATCAGTTTGATGGTTGGTTTTGATATCAAGCAGCATTACCCGAAAGAGGTCAACGTAACCGAAGATATCTGTCTCGAAGTCAAGAATATAGCTACCGAATCGGGCGTTCACGATGTCAGTTTTGACATTCGAAAGGGGGAAGTGTTTGGTTTAGGTGGCATGGTTGGTTCCAAACGTACGGCCATCGCTTTAGGACTATTTGGCGTTGATCACCTGACTGGCGGTGAAATGTATCTCTTTGGGGAGCAGGTGGAGTTTTCATCCCCTTCGGAAGCTATCGCTGCCGGCGTAGGGTTAATACCGGAAAACCGAAAAGAGGACGGCCTCTTATTTAATTTCGAAGCACCGCAAAATATCACGCTCGCACGGCTAAAGGCTTTAACCAGGGGTATGTTCTTGAGCCTGCAGGAGGAGCAACGCGTCGGCGGGGAGTATGTCGACAGGTTGAACATTTCTCCGGCTGCCATGACGA
>JBFGLD010001395.1:0-1723 GCA_041576335.1 Anaerolineae bacterium
CGCACTCGACTATCAGGGGCGCACGCTTCAAGTTCCAGTTTTGATCGTTCCAGGTCAGGCCAATGGTACGATCACCTTGACCCTTGGCTATGGCCGAACGCGAGCGGGACGCGTGGGCAATGGCGTTGGCTTTGATGCCTATGAACTGCGCACCTCCAATACACCCTGGCTCGGCGCCGGTGGGGAAATCCGAAAAACAGGGCAGCGGTATCCCTTGGCGATGACCCAAACCCACTATAATATGGAAGGCCGGGGTTTTGTCCGGGTCGGCACTATCAACGAGTATATCACGGAACCGGATTTCGCCCAACACGTGGGGCACGAAGAGCTATCGGATCTCTCGCTCTTTCCGGGCTGGGAATATAATAGCTATTCCTGGGGCATGGTGGTTGACCTAAATGTCTGCAATGGCTGCAATGCTTGCGTCACGGCCTGCCAGGCCGAGAATAATATCCCCATTGTTGGTAAAGACCAGGTCTTTAATGGCCGGGAGATGCACTGGATGCGCCTCGACAGTTACTTTGAGGGTGAGTTGGATAATCCTTTGCAGCTTAACCAGCCGGTTATGTGCCAGCATTGTGAGCAGGCGCCGTGTGAGTTGGTCTGCCCGGTCAACGCCACCGTCCACGACAGCGAAGGCTTGAACGTCATGGTCTACAATCGCTGTATCGGCACTCGCTACTGCTCCAACAACTGTCCCTACAAAGTCAGGCGCTTCAATTTCCTGCAATATGTTGACGAAACGACAGAAAGCCTGAAGGGCCACAGAAATCCCAATGTAACAGTCCGCGCGCGGGGAGTAATGGAGAAATGCACCTATTGTGTTCAACGCATTAGCGCCGCCCGCATCAAGGCCAAAAATGAGGATCGCCCTATTCGGGACGGTGAGGTGGTTACGGCTTGCCAATCGGCTTGCCCGACCCGGGCCATTGTTTTTGGCGATATCAACGATCCCAACAGCCAGGTATCTCGACTCAAAGCTCAACCCCAAAACTATGGAATATTAACCGGGCTGGGCACCCGACCCCGAACCAGCTACCTGGCTAAGCTAATGAACCCTAATCCTGAGCTTGAGTCGCCCGAGTCCGCCAAAGCACACGATAAGGAGTAAACCATATGCAGCTTGGACGCACCGACAAACCCGGACAGTTACAAGTGCCTGACGTACCGCTACTTCAGCCGGGACACACCTATGGCTCGATCACCGACAAAATCAGTACGACGGTCCTGAGCCGCAAAACGCCGCGAGGCTGGATGGTCGGCTTTGGCTTGGGGGCTATCCTTTTCACCGTGTTTTTAATTGCGGTAGGCTACCTGTTTCTAAGAGGGGTTGGTATTTGGGGCATCAATATTCCCGTCGCCTGGGGCTTTGCCATTATCACCTTTGTCTGGTGGATTGGCATCGGTCACGCCGGCACCCTCATTTCGGCCATTCTGTTCCTGTTTCGCCAAGATTGGCGGACCTCAATCAACCGCTTTGCCGAAGCTATGACTCTCTTTGCTGTCACCTGCGCCGGGTTGTATCCCATCCTGCACCTGGGCCGGCCATGGCTCTTTTACTGGATTATCCCTTATCCAAACACTTTCGGCCTATGGCCTCAGTTTCGCAGTGCTCTGGCCTGGGACGTTTTTGCCATCACCGCCTACGCCACCACCTCGGCCCTGTTCTGGTTTGTAGGCTTAATTCCAGATCTGGCCTCCATGCGCGACCAGGCCCGGCACC
>JBFGLD010001396.1:0-1721 GCA_041576335.1 Anaerolineae bacterium
AGAAAGAAGGTCTGCTGTATGGCGTGTTTGTGAGGTCCGGTCTCAATGAAGACCCCATTCTCCAGACAGATGTCCGCTGCCCGTAGCACCTCCTCTCGGCTGTCCACGGCATACGTCATATGGTGAAAGCGTCCCGGTACGCCGGTGTGATCTTCGGCAATAGCCACATCGTAAGATTTCTGGGTGAAGGTCAGCCACGCGCCCTTCTCGGAACCGTCATCGAAAACAAGGTGTTCAGTGAGACGACCTCCCAGATATTGCTGCAAAAATTGTCGATTGGCTTCTACGTCCACCGCCAGCAAATTGATATGGTCGAGCCGTCGTAAGTTAACCCCCCGGGCTGGGAAGCGGGAGGCTTGGTTTTTGAGCGCAGGACGCTGATCTTCCGGAGGTCTGTACCACTCGGTTTCATAATAGATTTCCATATTGTGACCATCTGGGGTTGTAAAGGCATAGGCCGGGCCATGCCCTAAATCGCCATCAGTCCAGCCTTTACCCTGGCCCGATTCTTGCAGAGCCTCCACCCGCCGTTCCAAGGCTTGGGGGCTGCGAGCCCGAAAGGCGAAATGTCCCAAGCCCGGCAATTTAGCAGCGGTCAGTTTTAAAGTGTGATGTTCGTAATCATCCCAACCTCGCAGATAGGCCGAATCACCTTGCCGACCACTTTCGGATAGACCCATAACGTCTGTGAAAAAGCGTAGACTTTCATCTGGTTTAGGCGTTAACATCTCTACATGGCCCAGATGGGCTAGGTCGTAAATAAGTTCTTCTGAAGCCATAATCTCCTCGCAAATAAAGTCGATAATCCCGATTGTCACGCTAAAAGTGATGACTTACATCGCTAAGTCTTTGCAATTATAGGGGTGTTCGGCGAACGTCCTACCGAAGGTGCAAACACTGATCGGGCGAATGCCATTCGCCCCTACATCTAGGGGTTAGACTGATTATCTGCAATTAAAGCTGTTTTTCGATGTATGCTCGAAGGCCGTGAATATCATACGACATCTCACCAGCTTCCAACCTGGTCCGCATCTGAGTTTCTCGCTCAAGTCTAGCTTCGGCCTTCTCCAATACATCGGCCAGCCGCGCCTGCTTGACACAAACAGCACCATCAGCATCAAGCACGACAATATCCCCCGAGTTTATCTCGGCCTCTCCAATCGTAACAGGAATATTGAGCTGTCCAATTTTTGTTTTGGTCGCGCCTTTCACGCGAATATAACGTGTCCAAATGGGCAAGCCCAACTCAACTAGTTCCTGAACATCCCTAACAGAGGCATCTACCAGGATCGCAGCAGCCCCACGTACCTTGGCCTGAGTCGCCAGCAACTCACCAATCAGGGCCACTGAATTTGGCTTAGGCATGGCCAGTACCAACACTTCTCCAGGCTGGGTTTGTTCCATGATGGCATGCACCATGAGGTTGTCATCTTGTTCGCAGAGAACGGTACGGGCTGGGCCAGCCACCCGACTTCCTGGCAATAGCTGGATAAGCGGAATATCAATCAGACCTTCCTGGCCAGAGGCTTCGTAGACTGTTGCTACCCCAAGCTCCGCCAGACGCATAAGTTGTTGTTTGCCGGTCATAAGCTTTTTACCACCGTGGGAACCATATGTTGTAAGGCTTCAGCATACTGCACCTCTTGTTTACCGGATATGCGGCGGGCGTGGTTACCGCGTCGCGAAGCCAGTTCGGTATAGTAATCTTTTAAGTAGCTTTG
>JBFGLD010001397.1:0-1709 GCA_041576335.1 Anaerolineae bacterium
CATAATAAGAATCCCTCAAACGCCCTGATACCGAGGTCAATAGCATCGCTGATCGGATCAAAAAACAAGGTAAAGAGAGGATGCGACAATTGATTGCGGGTGGCCCAGCGCTGGAAGTTATCCAGCGGTTCACGCAGACGAAGGTCCCAGTTCTGGGGGAATTCAGTCACATCGAAGGGAAGACGCTGGATTAGCAGTGGCAGCAGCAGGATGAGGATGAACGCCGCCAAGTAGAGAACATCCCGCTTTCGAACCTGTACATACCCGCTGACTGCTTGCCAATTAACCACAATTCAACTCCTAATGCTTGATCTTTTCCTCGCCGCCAAGTGCCAGAATAACATCGGTTTGGTCGACGACCCCAAGCAGCTTATTCGTACTATCAACGACCGGTAGGGGAATATCACGCCCGGCGACGAGGCGAATCAAATCGCCCAAAACCGTTCGCGGCGTCACGGTTGGTTGATGCCGGCTGACCAAAGACCGAATACTAAGGCTATTGGTTTTCTTGGCCTCGTAAACCTGATCAAGCGACAACACGCCTAAGAACCGGCCATTTTCATTTTGGACGAAAGCAACCGCGCTGTCTTTGCGCTGCAGCTGGAATAAAATATTGTCCAGGGTGTCGTTCTCGGATATAAGCACCGGACACTCTTTCATAATGGCGCCGGCAGATAGGACTCTGGAGCGTGGTACGTCTTTGGTAAATTCCCGGACGTAATTATTAGCCGGATTTATGATGACCTGATCGGGCGTGCCCATCTGCACAATTTCGCCATCTTTCATGATGGCCATATAGTCACCTAATTTCACGGCTTCCAGAAAGTCGTGAGTAATAAAAACTATTGTTTTCTGCATCAATTCTTGGAGATTTAGCAGTTCATCCTGCATTTCACGGCGAATGAGCGGGTCCAATGCACTAAAGGGCTCGTCAAAAAAAAGAATTTGGGGATCAACGGCCAATGCCCGGGCAATACCCACCCGCTGCTGCATGCCGCCGCTTAACTCACCAGGATAGTGATCCTCCCACCCACTCAAGCTGACCAGGTTCAAGACTTCTCTGGCCCGAGCATAGCGGGCTTTCTTGTCGACACCCTGGATCTCCAACCCATACGCTGCGTTGTCGATCACGCTGCGATGAGGAAACAGTCCGAAATGCTGAAAGACCATGCTGAACTTGTGGCGCCGTAACTGCAGCAGCTGCTTCTCGTCCATGGCCATCATATCTTCGCCGTGGATAATGATTTGCCCGCTGGTGGGCTCGATAAGCCGCGAGATACATCGAACCAGGGTTGACTTGCCGCTGCCGGAAAGCCCCATCACCACAAACGTATCACCTCTTCTCACTCCAAAAGAAACATCTTTGACCGCAACTACGTGGCCGGTTTCTTCGAGGATTTTATCCCGGGAATGCTCCGGATTCAATGTTCTTCTGATGTGTTCAGCATGGGGGCCAAATATCTTCCAGACGTTGCGGCAGGAAAGCTCATATCTCGAACTTGATGCTGTCATTGCAAGAATTCCTTAAACCCGTATAAAAATAAGCGCAGCGATAGCAGCCTGAGCTAATCATCGCCAACGACGGCTTCTGGTGAAGGAGCTGGGGACTTTCTCCGGTTATGAAATAATATATAGATTCAGAGTAAAAGTCAAAACCCAACATAACGTGGGGTGTGTCCAGAATTTTGGGCGAGTTTTGCTCCAAGCCG
>JBFGLD010001398.1:0-1706 GCA_041576335.1 Anaerolineae bacterium
CAAGAACTCCTGGAGCACTGGGGAGATACGGGCGAGTTATAAGACTCTAAATCCCCAAACGGCTGCGCCTGAGAATTTCGTTAGTACGTTGGACCGTACTGACCTGATAGCCGGGCAGCGGATAAATGCGTTCGTGAATTGTATCGATGATCCACTCTTTCTGGGGAAAGAACGTCTCCTCTAATTCCGCTGCCGGCGTGATCCAATTGCGAGCGCCGACGACCGCCACCGGGCCGTCGAGATAATCAAAAGCGAGCTGGCTGATATTAGAAGCCATGGTGTGCAAAAACGAACCCCGCTCACAGGCGTCAGACGCGAGGACGACCTTGCCCGTTTTCTTGACCGACTCGATGATCTTTTCGTAATTTAGGGGGTTGATAAAGCGGGCATCAATCACTTCTGCCGAAAGCTGGTAGGTGTCCGCTAACACATCGGCCGCTTCCAGGGCCCGATACAGCGTGGCCCCGATAGTAACCAGCGTAACATCGTTGCCGGCCCGGCGGACAGCTGGTTCACCGAGCGGCACCTCATAATAGTCTATGGGGACCCCACCGTCGACCACCGTTTCCGGCTCGGGGTATAACCGTTGACTTTCAAAGAAGATGACCGGGTCCGTGCCGCGCAGGGCCAAGTTCAGCATGCCCTTGGCATCATAGGCTGTAGCCGGGAACATTACTTTCAATCCCGGGATATGGGCCACGATAGAGGTCCAGTCTTGAGAGTGCTGCGCTCCGTATTTGGACCCCACCGAAACGCGCAGTACCAAAGGCATTTGCAGCACGCCGGCCGACATCGCCTGCCATTTGGCCATCTGGTTAAATATTTCATCGCCGGCCCGGCCCATAAAATCGCAATACATCAATTCGGCCACCACCCGGCCCCCGCTTAGGGCATAACCCACGGCCGTGCCGGCAATCGCCGCCTCGGAGATTGGCGCGTTAAACAGGCGGTGGTACGGCAGGCACTCGGTTAGGCCCCGGTAAACCCCAAAAGCCCCACCCCAATCGCGATTCTCTTCTCCGTATGCAATCATCGTCGGGTCTTCGTAGAACCGATACATCATAGCCTCGAACACCGCCTCAGCATAGGTTAAGGTTTTAAGCTTGGGCAGCGGCTTACCATTTTCCAAGCCAAAACGGTTCTTTTCAAACGTCACTTTAAGGCGGCTCTGCTCCTTCGGTTGGAGCACGTCCGGCTGGCACTCCGCCAGGCGATCTTTGAACCGGTTGGAAAACATCAAATCGGCGATAGCATCTTCCTGCGTATTAATCCGAGGGGAAATCTGTAAGGACACCGCCGATTCCAAAATCTTTATCAAACGCTCGGTAATGTCAGCCGCAAAATTGTCCAGCACTGTTTCGTCCGCGTGGCTATTTCTTTTGATATAGTCACGAAAGTCCACCAGCGAGTCTTGCTGCCGCCACGAGTCAATCTCGGCCTTGTCTCGATAGGCTGAGGCATCAGAGGGCGAATGACCGGAGAAGCGATAGGTGATCGTGTCAAGCAGCACCGGGCCACGGCCTTCTTCCAAAATCTTCTTTTTGCGCTCGATAGCGTCGGCTACGGCCAGCGGATTAAAGCCATCAATCCGCTCGGCGTGCATTGCCTCAGGGTTAACGCCCAGACCAACCCGAGCCAGGAGGCCAAAGCCCATCGTTTCACCCTGGGGCTGGCCGCCCATGCCATAAAAATTGTTCATAAAGTTA
>JBFGLD010001399.1:0-1696 GCA_041576335.1 Anaerolineae bacterium
GCAGGGCGACCTTGCGTTCCTCGGCCTCGCGCCGCCCGACCACGGCGATGATCGGCACCTTGGCCAGGCTGTGTTCGCGGATCTTATAATTGATCTTCTCGTTGCGCAGGTCCGTCTCGCAGCGCAGGCCGGCGGCGACGAAGGCCTCGCTGGCCTGCACGGCATAGTCGTCCGCGTCCGAGGTGATGGTGGCGACGACGACCTGAAGCGGCGCCAGCCAGAGCGGGAAGCGCCCGGCGTATTGCTCGACCAGGATCGCGAGGAATCGCTCGAAGGAGCCGAGGATCGCCCGGTGCAGCATGACCGGGCGGTGTTTCTCGCCGTCCTCGCCGACATAGCTCGCATCCAGGCGCTCGGGCAGGACGAAATCGACTTGCAGCGTACCGCATTGCCATTCGCGGCCGATCGCGTCGCGCAGGACGAACTCCAGCTTGGGCCCGTAGAAGGCGCCCTCCCCCGGATTCAGCGTGTAGGCCAGCCCCGTCTCCTGCACCGCCGCGCGCAACGCGTTCTCGGCCTTGTCCCAGGTCTCGTCCGAGCCGGCGCGCGTGGCCGGGCGGTCGGAGTATTTAACCGTCACCTCGTCGAAGCCCAGATCGCGGTAAATCGATTGCAGGAGCGCGAGGGGTAGTCATTCCGGATGTTGAAGACCTAATACAATTCGCTACGCGTGTTTTTCGATCTTTCATCTCCGGCGAAGCCTAATAGATTATTGCGTACCGCCGCGACCGGGCTCGGGCCAATGTTAATCCAAGTTGACCCTGGCTCTTTTTGAGGTTATATTACCTAACATTGCCTGGGTGTACTTGCCGTTTTACAACAATGTTTGTATGATGGGCGGTGAAAATTGAAGCTGAAGCACTTTATGCAACAGCTTCGAAATGGCCTTTAAAGTGAACCCAGAGCTAAAACGTAATTAGGTTCGAGCCAAAAACGTCTCTTTGGTGTTGGGCTATTTCGTTTTCGACCCTGTCGTTGTTTTAACTTTTGCCAACGGCAGCCGAATGATACAGGTAAACTGCCATGTCTCAAATGTGTCCCAATTGCAGTCACGACAATCCTGATAAGGCCAGAAACTGCTCTAATTGCTCAGCATCGCTGCGCGGATTGTTGGGTTATAAAACAGTTTTGGCCGGTCGATATCAGGTTGTCAGCGTGCTCGGTTGTGGGGCGATGGGGGCCGTTTACCTGGCCGAGGACCAGCGCTTAGTTGGTCGGCGCTGTGCCATCAAGCAGAACCGGCCAGACCCCAATGCCGACATTGAAATTCAGGCCCAATCCCGCGAGCAGTTTTTGGCCGAAGCTCGCGTTTTGGCCCGGCTTGATCATCCCATCCTACCCAAAGTGTCTGATTATTTCATTGAGAACGATGATGAATTCTTGGTGATGGATTACGTCGAGGGCGAGGATCTGCAGAGCCTCTTGCTGCGCGCCGAGCAGCCCCTGGCCGAGGAGTCGGTACTTCATTGGGCCGACCAAGTGCTCGATGCGCTGATTTATTTGCACAATCAGCCGGGCCATCCAATTATCCATCGGGATATTAAGCCGGCCAACATCCGTTTGAATCTTCTGCAAAATCGGGTCAAACTGGTTGACTTTGGCCTGGTGAAGCTCTTCGATCCGGACAATCCGGAAACAAAGGTGGAAATGCGGGGTGTTGGCACGCCGGCTTACGCCCCCCTGGAGCAATTTGCCA
>JBFGLD010001400.1:0-1690 GCA_041576335.1 Anaerolineae bacterium
GGCCGGTGCCGCGGTCATACGCGGCGCAGATGCCGGCCGACCGACAGCGCGCTGCCGAGCAGCCCGATCACCGTGCCGAACCCGAGGATGGCCGCCGCCTGTTCGCGGGAGAAGAAATCGGCCGCATCGCGACTATCGTACGGCGCATGCGTGACTTCTATCGGCCTATCCGCCATACAGGTCATATCTGGCGGAGCGACTCGATCGAAGACTTTTATCATTCCATCCGAGAGGATCTAAAGGAAGTTGATCTGCACACCGTCCTCGATAATGTGCTGCAGTTGGCCAACAAGCAGCTGCAGCACAACGGTGTTGAGGTCGGAAAACTGTGGAGTGATAACCTCCCCCTTATTGGGGGCAATCCCGACTCCTTAAAGCAGGTTTTTCTCAATTTGGTACTCAATGCCATCGACGCCATGGCTGACCGAGGGGGTACGTTAGGGGTACGTACCGCCACAACGCAATTATTATCCAGAGATGGACTGCAGCAACAGGCGGTATGTGTCGAATTTGAAGACACCGGCGTTGGGATGTCTTCGGAAACTCTGTCACGTGTGTTTGAGCCCTTGTTCACAACTAAAGATCATGGCTCAGGGTTCGGTCTCTATACCAGCTATAAGATTGTCGAGGCTCACGGTGGCCAAATTACAGCTTCCAGTAACGAAGCTAAGGGTACAACGTTTACTATTCTGCTGCCGGTAGAACAACTCTGATCCATAGCTGAGTCCGACTTTGTACGCTCGATTTTGGAATAATTAATATTTTTTTGTATCATGAATATGGTTTGAGGGGGTAACCTAATGTCGTTAACCGGCCAAATCCTGATTGTAGATGACGAAAACCATATTCGCTTCTTTTTGAAAGAAATTCTCACCCGTGATGGGCATGAAGTTGTCGACGTAGACAGCGGAGAGGCTGCACTCAAGGCTATTGCAGAGCATAATTTTGACCTGGCGCTAATTGACTTAAATCTGGGCGGTATGAACGGGATGGAAGTTCTATCCAAATTGCGCCAAATGTCACCCGACACGATCCCAATTGTGTTAACAGCTTATGCTTCGCTGGAGACCTCGGTAGACGCATTGCGACAGGGCGCACACGATTATCTGTTTAAACCGTGTAAAACCGTTGAACTTCGTGACAGTGTCCGCCGCGGGCTGTTTAAACGAGAAAAAGAACTGCAGCAGCGTCAATTGTTGGGGCAACTCCAAAGTTTGGCGAGTGCTTTAAAGGATATCCACGATGCACCGGCCGACTCTGCCATCGTTGAAAAAATTGGCGACTCACTCCCCTCAATGTCTCAACCATCTGAAGAAGAAGAAGGCCGCTTCCTACAGCGGGAAGGCCTAATGGTAGATTTTTTAAGACACGTGATTACCTTGAATAATCATCTATTGGAGCTTAGTCCAACCGAGTTTAATCTACTGGCCTATTTGATCAGCGAAGCGCCTCGCGTTGTTCCGCCACAGGAGCTCGTTCGGGAGGTCCAAGGCTATGAGAGTGAACAATGGGAGGCCAGTGAAACCGTCCGCCAGCATGTTCACCGCATCCGGCAAAAGATTAAAGAGGCAACTGGCGGACCCGATGTAATACGCACGGTACGGGGTATCGGCTATACCCTGGAAGGATAAATTTGAGACGTTGCTAAGCTGCTCTACAGGGCTTGAATGTAACGACATTCAAGCCCTTA
>JBFGLD010001401.1:0-1683 GCA_041576335.1 Anaerolineae bacterium
ACGACAATTTTAATACCGGGCGTATGGGCAAAGAGGCCGTACAAACACTGCGAGTGCTGGGCAGCATCGCTGTAGCCTCCACCTATGGCGGTCATCAAGACCATGGGCACCTTAGTATTGCCACCTGACATATAGTGGATTTTGGCCATTTGATTATAAATCTGGTCCATAGCCGCTCCAAAAAAATCAACAAACATCAATTCGGCAATAGGACGCATCCCCTCTGTAGCCGCCCCTACAGCCGCAC
This sequence comes from Anaerolineae bacterium, assembly GCA_041576335.1. Classification (GTDB taxonomy): domain Bacteria; phylum Chloroflexota; class Anaerolineae; order 4572-78; family J111; genus JANQQF01. Next base: position 248 of record JBFGLD010001401.1, read on the forward strand.
CGATGAAACCCATCTCAGAGATGGGGGTGTCCATAACTCGCTCCGGCCCAAATTTTTGGAGTAGGCCTTCCGTCGCCCCAAAAATACCTCCATAAGCCCCGATGTCCTCTCCCAACACAAACACGCTCTCATCGCGCTCCATCTCTTGGGCAATAGCCTCGGCAATTGCTTTAGACGTGGTTAATAATCTCTCAGCCATATTTATTACTCCTTTGTAATTAGCTCATCAATTTTTTAGGCAAACAGGTGCTCTAGGGCTTCTTCAGGAGCCGGGTAGGCACTTTCTCGGGCAAACTTTTCGGCCTCGGCGACCAGCTGGGTCATCTCAGTCTGGATTGCTTGCGCCTCGGCGTTGGTCAGCCAGCCCTCTGCTTTTAATTGGTTGCCCAGAATATTGATTGGATCTTTCTTTTTCCATTCGGCTTTCTCCGTTTCAGCTAGGTATCCTTCAGCATCCCCTTCAAAGTGCCCCCGGAAACGGTAGCAAATTGCCTCAATGAGACTTGGTCCATCACCACGTCGAGCTCGGTCGACAGCTTCTTTGGCCGCTTCATAAACGGCAACCGCATCTTGCCCGTCAACCTGGACGGCCGGGATGCCGTAGGCTGCGCCGCGCTCGGCATTGCTTCGAACCGAGGTCGAGGCTGCTTTTGGTACGGAGATAGCATACAGATTATCCTCAACTACGAATACAACCGGTAATTTCCACAATCCGGCCAGGTTGAGCGACTCGTGAAACGCCCCAATGTTTGCTGCGCCCTCGCCAAAGAAGGAGGCGGCGACTCGCTTTTCCCCACGCTTTTTAATGGCCAGCGCCGCGCCCACAGCGTGTGGAATGCCACCGCCGACGATTCCGCCACAGCCAAAATGCAAGCTTGGATCGAACAGATGCATGTGACCGCCCTTCCCCTGGCATAAGCCGGTTTTCTTACCAAATATCTCGGCCATCATTTTCTTGAGGTCGGCCCCCTTGGCAATAAGATGGCCGTGCGGCCGGTGGGTGCTGGTGACCGGATCATCAGGCTTCAAATGGGCGCAGGCGCCTGCTGCAACCGCCTCTTGACCGCTATAAAGATGCATTTCACCGGGGATAGGGCCGGCGGCGATATCAAAAGCCGGTAGTTTCTCCTCGTAATACATTTCACCGACCCGTTCCTCAAAGGTTCGAATTTTGACGATCATCCGGTACAAATCTAATAAAGTCTTTTTATCTAACGCCATTGTTGTGCCTCCTGTTATCGAGCAATTTCAACATTGAAAAGATTTTGAGCAGTACTCAACATAAAAAATCGGGGTAAATACAGCTCAAGAGAAATGCCATACTTCATGCAACTCAGTTTCCGTCTTATTCTTCTGACACCCCCTTTCATCGGGAGAGCTTCCTCGAAAAGTGATTAGGCCCAATACAACAACGAATCTAGAACAAAGCGAATGGC
>JBFGLD010001402.1:0-1683 GCA_041576335.1 Anaerolineae bacterium
CATCAAACTGGCCGATTATCGGCAGCAGTTCAGCCTCGCTCAAAAACTGCCTAATCGGGTGAGCCACCGTCTCTATATTAGCAGCCTCCAACTGGGCCCGGAACGTCCCCAGGTCTCGTTGCATAATCAGGTTCGTAACGAGGACGCGCTTCACGAGTCCTCCAACACGCTCAGCATAGCCTCGGCCAGGCGCAGGTCGTACTCGGTTTTGATCACGTGTCCCGCAGCCCGATCCAGGGGATAATAACCGACCTTACCGGCATAGGTAGCACAACGCCCGGCTTCGAAAGCCTGGGTATATGGGGCCGTGCGCCAGCCGGTGATGCTCCAGATGATGCGCTGGACCGGGATTAAATCTTGCGAGTTGGTTTTCTCGTCAAAAGAAAAATTGATCGGTTTACGCTGGATGGCGCACTCGATTTGCTCGTCGACTACGCTCAGCAAGACGTCATAATCGCTGTCAAGCATGTATTTTCCGAAGCGGGCAACCTCGCCGGCCGTAAGCAGGGGAGCGACGCTGTGGACCTGAAATAGGTAGTCGCAGGGGTGAGATTTGATGAACTCATACACAAACTGCTCGCTGGTGGCCGTATTGCTGGCCAATTCTGCAGGCCGGCGGTGAAAATGAACCCCCTCTTGCGCGGCGATTTCGCCGAAGGTGGGATGTTCTGAGTTGACCCAGACTTCGTCAAACACCTTGGCGGCCAGACATTTCCGGATAGCCCGCGTAATCAGGGGGATACCGCCGACTTTTTGTAGATTCTTTTGTTTCAAGCGCTGGCTGCCCATCCGGGCCGGGATCATGGCAATGTTCATCTTTTAGCAACGGCCTTTAGTTCAGCCAGGAGTTTTGCCCGATCGATCGAGATGATCGTTACAGAATTGAATGATGTCTGCTGCCGCATCGACTGCCTCCCGGCCCTTCGACTCGTTATAGTAATCTGCCGGTTTGCCTGCGGCAAATCCATTCGGACAACGTGTCGGGATATAATAGGCATCCAGCAGCTGGGCATGTTCCATGATTGAAACCGGCACGATATCACCTAAATGACGCAGCATCGGCGTAATGGCGTGCCCCCAGGCGCTATGGCCTCGATTCATTAAGAGGGCTTTAGCCGCCTTCTCCGCAGCCTGCTGGGCGGTAAAACAGGCCCATTCCCAAAACTCGAATTGGATGTCAATAATCGCTCGCTGCAGATCGCGCTCTGCTTGTTCTAGCCAATCCCGATATCTGTTCACCTGGGTATTGCTTCTTGCCGCCGGTCCTGGCAGTAAATTCCATTATTTGAAGGGTCATACAGCTGTGATTAACAAGTATAACACCATTCTTGAGGCGAAGCGAACCGTCGTCAGGACACTTAAGGACTTTGCCTCGTTAGGCCTGGTTTGTAGCACAAATGGATCAGTTCCTCTTTAGCAATGCCGTACCGTCTTATTTCGTCGTCAGATAGCCCCAGAGCGTGAGGCATACGGCATTCTTCAACCCGAAACCCGGCCCGTTCGAGCCTGTCCTTGATATCGCGCCCGTAGTACCGCACGTGGTCGTGTTGGCCAAAAAAGCAATCTCGGTCCTCGGGCGTGGTGATCGTGGGGTCTTCGAGCGTTTTGTCACCCTTGATGGGCACCTGGATAATGGCCAGGCCCCCGGACCTGAGGACACGCGCCAATTCTGACATCGCCGCA
>JBFGLD010001403.1:0-1676 GCA_041576335.1 Anaerolineae bacterium
AGGGGCAGATTGGGAGAGGTTCGCAGCGTCAGATGGTGCGCTCTGGCCTCCAGCAGGGGTTTTAGTTCGGCTGCTACGGTTTCGACCAATTCCAACAGATCGGTCGGCTGTAACAGTAATTCAATCCGGCCGGCCTCGATGCGGGTGACGTCAAGCAGATTATTGGTGATATTCAGTAAACGCTGTGCGCCTCGCTGCACGGCCTCCAGATATTCGCGTTGACCGTCTGTTAGCGGTTCGTGATCTTCCTCCAACAGCAGCTCTACAAATCCCTTAATGGAAGCCAACGGGGTGCGCAGTTCGTGGGCAGCGACCGAGACAAAGGTTGACTTCACTTCGTCCATCCGTCGCAGCTCAGTATTGGCCGCAGCGAGTTCAAGATTTCGCCGGGTCAGTTGGTCGCGCAGCAGGCGCAGCTCGTTTCGCTGCTGCGTCAATTTCTGGCTCAAGACGCCTATTTCCGTTACGTCTTCTACCAAATATAGCAAACCCGTGATCTGCTTGGCTCGGTTTCGATGGGGCAGAACCACCATCGTTAAATATAAGATTTGCCCGGATGAGATTTCACGATTGACCCAGTCCAGCTCAAACCGGGGCAAGCTCCCGGCCAAGATGTCGGTCAGGACGGCTTCGCTGCCAAAAAGTTCAGGGGCAACGTCGAGTAGGAGGCGTCCCAGGATGCGGGCATGGTCGTTGTAATAGAAAATATCGGTTAAGCCACCAACCTCTAACACCTTGAAGTTATGGTCGGTGATGGCATAGGCGATACGACGATCCTGAAGGGTCAATTGAAATATGGTTGAGTCCATGCCTACCTGCCGGGTATTTAAGTAATGAGCAATTGACCCAAATGGCGGAAAAGGGTTTCGACTGCATCGCCGGTCTTGGCACTCGTAAAATAAAAAGGTGCGTTAAGTTCAGTCGCAGCAGTCTCGATTTGGACCGGCGTGACCTGATGTCGATCCACGAGGTCATACTTGTTGGCCGCTAAGATTAGCTGAGCGTCCGGGGCAACACTCTGTAGGTCCTGGGCATAAGTATGCACCCTATCAAGGGTTTCATACCGGGTCAAATCGCACACCAAAACCGCACCGGCCGCACCGCGCAGATAGCTGGCGCGCATCTGGTTAAATTCTTCGCTCCCGGCCAGATCCCACAGCATCATCGTCAAATCTGTGATGCCATTTGCCCGGGGTATGCTGACCGTCTTGCGACGAACATTCACGCCGATCGTACTGATATATTTGTCCTCAAACAGATTATATACAAAGCGGCGTACCAGGCTGGTTTTTCCTACGGCAAAGTCGCCTAACAGGCAAACTTTTTTGCTGATTTTGGCTGCCACAAGCCTTTCTCCTTATTACTTCCTGAAATATCCGGTTCAGGCGGTTGGGATGTGAGTGTCAAGATGTTGAGATAGATAGGTCATTATGGTCCGGAAGCTGGCGTGACAATTTGGGCCGGAATTGAGTCGGTTGTATTCACCCACTGAGCCGGAGTCCAGCCGATAACTTCAGCCTGGGCTTGGGGTGCCCAGCGAACTTGATACCAGCCGCCAAAGACGGCCAAAACCTCGACGGGTTGGCCTCGCTCTAAAACAATGCCAATTCGTGACGAGTCGTTGGAAGGGGCGATGCGCAGCCAAACATCACCGGCCATCGAACCGCCGACGACCG
>JBFGLD010001404.1:0-1666 GCA_041576335.1 Anaerolineae bacterium
AGGCCAAAGCCTCAATCCAGGCAAGCGTCACACCTTGTAACCCCGGAACGATTTCATCAGCCTGACTAAAGTCTAGCGATTGGGTGATAAAGCTTGGTACGGCCACAACCGTCATCCCGGCTGATTTGGCCGCCTGCAGCCCGGCTAAGGAATCTTCAAAAACTAAGCAGCGTGCCGGCACCGTGCCCAACTGCGCGGCAGCGAAGAGATATACATCCGGGGCGGGTTTATTGTGGGCGACGTCGTCTCTGGTAGCAATGACCTGGAAGTAGGGCAAAAGGTTAAAGCGGGTTAGCCAACGGTCAACCCACTGCCGATCGGAAGCCGTCGCCACGGCTAAAGGAATGTTGTTGGCCTGGAGCTGCTTGAGCACCTGCTCGGCACCCGGCATAAGTTCGACATTTTGCAGGGTCAACTCCCAAAGTTCTTCGAGGCGTTTACGCAGGCTCGCAGTTCCGGTTCCGTTACCATTCTGGCGAATCAGATCGGCAAATAAGGGGTCGTAGCCGTGCATGTGGCCGACGGCCGTTTTAGCCCAATGCTGCATACTCAGGGTTGCCCCGAATTCTCTATACAACATTTCCCACGCTCGAAAATCGGGGGTTTCAGTATCGACGAGCGTACCGTCGTGGTCAAATATAACTGCGTCAAAACCAAGGTCGGTCATTTTGTTGATACCTCGTGGTTGTCGCGGATTGTGGCCTTGGGATTGCTAAGCCTATGCCGCGCTGTAAGTCATCACTAATGAGTCTGGATCAAAGAGAAAAGATTGAGCCAAATTAAGAGTTCACTGCCGTGGTTAAATACTTACGCCCCGTTCACCGGCCGGGTTTGGCGGCGTAAGCCTTGGTTACGGTTATGCGTGTACCCTGCTGTGGGGCACTACTTATATCAATAGTCGCGTCAATTTGAAGAACTCGGGCCTGAATATTTGCCAGGCCATGATGACCGGGTTCAATCTCGGCCGCCGGTTCGAAGCCGATGCCGTCATCCTCCACGTGAAGCGTAATATATTCTGATCCGCCGGTCAATACCAGAGACACTTTTCGCGCTTTGGCGTGTCGTGCCACGTTAGCGAGGGCTTCGTGGGCAATATGAAACAGATAACTCGCTTCCGTGTCACTCACATATTTATCAATATCCGGGTCAATATTTGTCTCAATCGCCAGGATGGTATTGACCTGCAGCTCTTTAACAAGACCTTGCAGGCGGGTATACAGGCCCTTGTTCTTTAAGGCTTGGGGTCGCAGATCAAAAATGTAGTTCCGAACATCGGTGATGACATGGGCCAGACTCGCTATACTCAGGTCTATTTGCTGTCTGATAATATCGTCATTACGGGGAATGTAGGTTTTGACATTATCCAGGGCCAGTCCGACGCCATAGATTGACTGGATAATGCCGTCATGCAGATCCCGGGCAAAGCGCTCCCGTTCTTCCAGAACGGCCAGTCGCGGCATTTTTTCGTAGAGATTGGCATTTTCAATGGCTATTGCAGCATGGCGGGCCAGCATCTCTATCAATTGTTGATCGACCTCGGTGAAGTCGGCGCCATCTTCCCTGTCAGCCAGGTAAAAAGCACCGGTTAGAATCCCCTTTGAATATAGCGGGACACCTAACAGCTTGTGCATGGGAGGATGATGAGCCGGAAAACCTGCAGCGCCCG
>JBFGLD010001405.1:0-1662 GCA_041576335.1 Anaerolineae bacterium
GGCCTGCGCAGCAACGCCCCCGCCGCATTGGAGCAGGCCACCCCGCATCTGCCCTTGGGCTGGCAAGCCGTCCCCGCGGGCGAAGTTGACATTTTGTACTCGCTGCGACTGGCTCTGCCCAGCAAACGCCAAGGGCAGCGCAATTACCACCTGCTCTATTGCGGCTCGGCCCTGCTGGCCCGCACGCTGGAACTCCCGCCCCTGTTAACCACCCTGGAACGGCACACCGAACTGCTCACTGCCTTTCGGGCGCAGGAGCGACTCTTTGTCCACGCCGGAGTCGTCGGCTGGCAGGGGCAAGCCCTCCTCATCCCGGGCCGCAGCATGACCGGCAAAACTACGCTGGTCAAATCGCTGGTTGAGGCCGGGGCCATCTATTATTCAGATGAGTTTGCCGTGTTGGATAAAGAAGGGCAAGTCCACCCCTACCCCGTGCCTCTCTCCATTCGCGGTAACAACGGACAACCTGCCCACAAAACCCCGGTCGAGTCATTCGGCGGACAGGTCGGGGTCGAACCGCTGCCGGTGGGTCTGGTCATCGTTACTGAGTATCAGTCCGAAGCTACTTGGCAGCCCCGCAGACTAACCCCTGGCCAGGCCTTGCTGGCTTTAATGGATAACACTGTCGCCGCCCGGCGCAACCCGGCCCACTCGATGCCCATTTTTAAGCAGGCCGTCATCGGCGCAATCGCTCTCAAGAGCAAGCGCGGCGAGGCCGGAGAAGTTGCGTTTCGCTTGCTGGCCCGGCTTGAAAAATCCCTCTGATTGACCATAAACCAGCCCGGTCTCAAATTCTCGCTGGCGAATTTTGTGGTACAATGTACCGTAAGCCAAGCAAAGGAGGCCGCCGATGACTACCACCCATCAAACACTGATTGAACAAATTACAGATGAAGCACAATCGCTGCCCGAAAATCTGGTGCGGGAAGTGTTGGATTTCATAGGCTATCTGCGGGCCAAGTATGAGCAAAACGGCGAGGAGACTCGACAGGAAGCCTTGCTGGCAACCTTTGGCTCTTGGCAGGATGACCGCGAACCTGAAGAAATTGTGCAAGACATCTATGCCACCCGCACCATCTCTGAGGTGGAGCCGGGCCTGCAATGAGCTACCTGCTCGATACGGATATGTGCATCTACTGGCTGAACGGCCGGCAGAGCGTTAAAGATAAACTGTTGGCCGCCGGTTGGGAACAAATAGCCATCTCGGTAATTACCCAGGCCGAGTTGTACTACGGAGCCTACAATTCAAATCGGGTCACAGAGAATTTGAAACGAGCCGATGATTTTGTCAAACAACTCCCCGTTTTCCCTCTGCGGGAGGCTACACTCAAGCGTTTCGGCGCGTTCAAAGCTCAACTCCGTCAAAGCGGCCAACCGCTGCCCGATTTCGATTTGCTTATCGCCAGCGTTGCTCTGGTAGAAGACCGTATTCTGGTGACAAACAACACCCGTCACTACCAACGCATCCCGGATTTACAATTGGGAAACTGGATGTCTGATAGTTAGCCCGCCCTAATAACCAACGTTGAAAAGTGGCATACCCTTGCGCCCGTTTATTGAGATTGACCTGGATCATTGAACGATCTGAATTAATGACGATAGCCGATTAGGCCAGTCCGGCTTGATCTTCTTTTCTGTTCCTCCGGTTCTTTAGCTTACACC
>JBFGLD010001406.1:0-1638 GCA_041576335.1 Anaerolineae bacterium
GGCCGTGCTGCAGCGGCATATCAAGGTAAGGTATGATTTGGGGATGCGCTGCCATAACCTGGACTAACTTGCGGCTGGCGTGGCCCGGATAGGCGTACATTAAACGCCACCATTTGATAGCCGGCGCCGCTATAACCACATCTTCCAGCAGAGACGGCAGGCCGTCCAGTTCGCCCCAATCGCGGCCATAGGCGGTCGTGTCCTGGGCAATAATGATAATCTCCTGGACCCCGGCTGCTTCCAAACGGCGGACTTCGGCCAGGATGTGCTCACGCGGGCGGCTGCGGTTAAGCCCCTTGAAGCTGGGGATCGTGCAAAAAGCACAGGGTGCCGAACAGCCGTCGCTAATCTTGAGATAGGCGCTGGCCCGGCCAAATTCGACCTGCTGCCGGTCGAGCGCGACCGTTTCGATGGGGGTGTCGCCGGTTTCAGGCAGGTGATAAAGCGGCCCGGGCTTTTTCTTGGCCCGCAGCTTTTGAATGAAGGGCACGATATCAGTCCAGGCTCGGGTGCCGATCAACCCGTCCAGCCCCTTGACCTGGCGAGTCACCTCGCTGCCGAACCGCTGGGCCATGCAGCCGGCGGCAATCAGCAGCTGATTTTTCCGCTTGATAGCAGCCAATTGCTGCAAGGCCGCAATCGACTCATCTTTGGCCGCCTGCAAAAAGCCGCAGGTGTTGACAATCAGCACATCTGCTTGGCGCGGATCGGCAACCCCGTTGTAGCTGGCCTGCAGCAGCATCTCGCTGATGCCTTCGCTGTCGTAGACATTTTTCGGGCAGCCCAGAGTCAGGAGGTAGAATTTCGGATCCTGTTGTTTATGTTTCTTTTTGGCCATAATGGTTCTTACAAAATAAAACCGGGCGCAAGCCCGGTCCTCACTTGAGGTTTACGCCCATAATTATACTTCAAATCCGGGTAGCGGCCAAGACCCTAAAGGTTTTATTCAGGTTAAGAAAATAATCCGGTAATGTCGTCAGGCGACCGCCCCGAGTTTCAAATCGGGGCTACTATAAAAAGTCGGTTAGAAACCGACTCTCAAGCCCTCGTTTTGGGTCAAGTGCTGGTCACTTAGTCCGTTTTGAACGGACTTTCTCTCGCAGCCTTGAAATTCTATTTCGAGGTGACCGGCGGCAACGGATTTCCGAACTCGATGAACCGGGGTCTCGCTGAATTTCGCCCCCAATGGCCTGGCCTACTTCGATGAGATGTCCATCTGGATCGCGCATGTAGAAACGGATCTCAGGTTCTCGATCGATTGGGGGTGTCAGGAATATTGCACCTTTCGCAGACCATTCGTCATAGACCTGAGTGACGTCAGCTACGCGGATATTGAGGAACGCACTGACTCGATTCGAATCATCGGGTACGTCAAGAACGACGTCGGGTTTGTCGTCGGTCGGCCCGCCGCCCTCGTTGGTGATGATCCAGGTGTTTGCCAGCTTAACAAAATAGGACAAAACCTAGGAAGCCAGGCTTAAGTTGGGTAGTTGGAGTTGTCTGGCTTTTCGAGCAAGACGTTTCCCCCGCCTCTCATAGGTCAGGACGAACTTCGGTCGAACCCAAAAGCGTGGGTACTAAATTCAGCGCCCATATTCATGCCTTCGGCGGCTTGCCTCAATTCTTCGGGAACATCAC
>JBFGLD010001407.1:0-1635 GCA_041576335.1 Anaerolineae bacterium
CTTCCCGATCGCTGGCCACCAAAATGTCTCGGCGTAGACCCTCGATTTCAAATTTTGTTCGCCGTAAGTCGCGAGGCAAATTGCGTTGGCTATACAGCTTGTCGAGCCCCTGCTCCAATTTGGTCAAGCCTTCTAACCAGGCATCAACGGGCTTGATCGTCAGCTTGAGCCGGTCGCGCAGCGGCCCGGGGGGATATTGGCCCACCGTTCGGGGAATGAGCCGGCCATAATGGCGTGATTCTCGCAGCGGTTGCCTGATGGACCGGGGCAATGATGACCCGCTGAAAAACCCGGTCATTTTCGCGAGTCCCCTGGCCGACAAGTAAAGGAAAGTTCCCACACCGAGTATCATGATTATTAAAAATAAGAGCAGTAAAACCAACAGCAGAGGCATACAATCTTCCTTTCATCCTGAATTATGGCGGAGCCAAAGCAGTGGTAATTATAGCACAAATCGAAAAGGTTTAGAAATGACATCAACATCTCAGATGCGTTTCCGTTCCGCTGCGGCTTGGTTAATATCCGCCTTGCCGAAAACGTGCTGTGATATTATAATCTGTTCAATTCGTCGCTACGTTTGCTTTTGTGGCCAATTGTTTATCAGCCTTCTGCGATACATTTTACCAATCGACCTCACCGAGGTCTCTGGGTACGCGCGCCATAAAAAATATGCTCGTCAAGGTGAATTATCGGGTAAGCCAAGAAGATACGCTCTGTGTTGAGGTATAGAATGGTTCTAATAAGCTTGCGATTAAAGTCAGCCAGGAGGCAAATTAATAATGGATCACAATATTAAGACAAGCGTTAAAACATTGTTAACTTTGTTAGGGCATGCTGCAACCTTCTTTTTCTTGTTTTTCGTCGTGCAAAACTATCTCCAACCTATAAAGACGCTAGCCCAGGAACCAACAGCCGATGACAACGCTAATTTTCCTTTTAGCGAAGAGACTCTGCAATCGCTCGGGATCGATCTGGCCTCGGTTCAAGCGGTAAACAATTTGCCTTACGACCTGGAAATTATGAAAACAACCACTGCCTCGTCAGTTGACTCCGGCGATTCGGTTATTTTTGATATTTTGATCACCAATAAAGGCCCGAACCCCGTTTTATACGCCTTGTTCCACGATAATTACCCGGCTCAAATGACAGGCGTAGCCTACTCCTTTAGCATAGCCGATGCCGTTTCCAATGGCTTGGCCAAGCCAACCTGGCTTATTCCCGGCCCGATTAACTCTGACAAGTCGGTGTCTGTTACGGTGAGCGGTGTTGTTAACTCGGCCACCAACACCACTGTAGCTAATACGGCCACGATTGATGCCTTTAATTCTACCCAGGAGACCAATAAAAATAACAACAGTTCAACGGCAAATGTTGCGATTAACGCGGTTGGGGCCCCAGGGGTGATTTTTCTACCATTCATCGCCAAAAACCTCCTGGCCTACTTTGAAGATTTTAACAGCGGCAATCCGTGGGTAGAATTTAACAGCGGCGGCTGCAAAACAGATAATATTAGCAGCCAATACTGGGTTGATCTGGAAGCTACCGATAGAGAGTGTCTGCCTCCGGCAAAGGATGTAAGAAAACCAGAGTCTCCCTATCGTACCTATGGTGAATTCGAGGTTGCCGCTTACCACA
>JBFGLD010001408.1:0-1623 GCA_041576335.1 Anaerolineae bacterium
AACAGGAGTAGGGCCGGACTTTGCGCAGATCGAGCGGCAGGCCAGTTGCACGCAACATCGGGCCGGTGATACCGAGCTCGATGGCTCTATCCCTGGATAAATAGCCAATCCCCCTTGTCCGGCTGAGCCAAATGGGGTTTTTCGTAAGCATGCCCTCAAAATCCTTGACTGCCTCGGCGAATTCTTTGAGGAAAGCCCGCACGGCCCCTTCAAAGGCCCCGGGCAGGGGCCAGCGCAATCCGCCCACGCTGAAATAGCTCGTGGTCATACGTGCCCCACAGACCATTTCAAAAATATCCAGGATTCGCTCACGCATTTTGAAACAGTACATCACCAGCGCGTGAGGCGTACCGCTGACATCCATGCTGTGTGTTCCTAACCAGATCATATGGCTGGCGATGCGCTGCAACTCGCATAAAATCACGCGCGCGTATTGAACGTACTCGGGCAGTTCTACGTCCATCAGCTTTTCAACCGCCATGACGAAGGCCAAATTGTTACACATTGGCGCAGCATAATCCATCCGGTCGCAGTAGGGGATAAATTTCTCGTAACGTTTATTCTCGCCCGTTTTTTCAAAGCCGGAATGGAGATAACCCACTTCCGGACTAACCGTCACAACTTTTTCACCGTCGAGCTCAACCGCCAAGCGCAGCACGCCGTGTGTAGCCGGATGGTGTGGCCCCAAATTGACCACCATATTCTCTTCGGCATCCATACCCTCCGGCAATTCAGTCAGGAAAGATGGCCCGACCATAATCTGCTTGCCCAGATGGGCAAAGCGGGCATTATTGCGGTCGTGCGAAAAGTAGACTGGTTCGCCCCCCAGCGGATAATCTTTGCGCAGCGGATGGCCGACCCAGTTGTCGGGCATCATAATTCGATGGAGCCAGGGGTGACCCTCAAATCTTATACCCATCAGGTCGTAGGTTTCGCGCTCTAACCAATCGGCTGTTGGCCAAATATCTGTTACCGTCGGCAACACCGGCAGATTGTCAGCACCGGTTCCATTTTCACGCTTACCATTGCCGGCCGGGTCAGCAGCCGCCACAACGACCCGTAAAAAACTATTCTTCGGGATCGAATAAAGTTCGTAATTGGCTGCAAAACGGGGGGATTGACCCAGCTTGAGACGATCCGTGCCGTACACGTCGATCAGCAGATCGAACTGCAAATCCGGGTCATCTCGTAAAAATAGAGCAACTTCGTGGAATTGGGTGGGGTTCACCTGAATCGATAGTTCATCCCGAAATTCTACATGCCTATTTAAGGCAGTCGGAAATGTGTCTCTTAGTTTCTGTAGAACAGTAGCTGTCATGCTGACATTGTCCAAAATCAATATAGGGCGAGGTACATAATACCCACGCCACAAAATGCACTTAACCTAACCCTAATATTCCGCCAATGAACGTTATCTTGATGCTGAATTTTTTGAGACAGGTCCCGCCCTACAGTCTCCATGCAGAACAAAACCTAACTAAATTTTCAATTCCCCAGCTTCGTTTCGGTCTTAATTTTCTTCTGCAGCATCATCAGCGCATACAATAGCGCTTCCGGCCGTGGCGGGCAGCCAGGCACGTAAACATCCACCGGTAGAATTTTGTCAACCCCCTGGATGATAGC
>JBFGLD010001409.1:0-1611 GCA_041576335.1 Anaerolineae bacterium
GAGCCGGATTACATCGGCGAAGGTCGCAAGTTTGGAATTGTCGCGGTTGATGAGACTGAAGTCTATTTGCGGGGTGAGACTTATCTGTGGGTGCTGGATGTTTCTAACCCCAGTATGCCGGATTTTGCCAAACTCTATCGCAAGCCTGAAAGTGCCCGAAGCGTGGCTGTCGCTGCCGGTCACATCTATGTAGCGACAGAAAAGGATGGGTTGCTTATTTTCCGACCACAGGACTGAGCATTTGGTTATAATTTGATCGTAATCTTTATCTCCATGACCAGAGTGACCTTAGGAACCGGCGGGGCTATTCATTATCTTTAGCTCTGTTGAGGAGGAGACCCGATATACTCACCCCGATGCCCAGACCACCGATAATCAAGCCAATCGTGCCATATGAGTCATTTCTAATCATAAACGGAGACTCGATGATCTGGTGATGTTGCGCCGCAAAGTAAATGACGATGATGCCGGCGACGAAGCCTAGGAGCGGCAGCCATAATCGCGCCTGTCGACGATAGATATTGAGGCCGCTGATGATGGACAAGACTAAACTTACCACGCTCGATACTAATATGGTCGGTATTAATTCACCGGTGTATGTTGGTTGAATCATCGCCAACTCTTCTCTGGTCAGGCCAGACTCGCTAGTCCACTCGTCCAGTTCGGACGACTTGACATCCTCGATATAGGCGTTGTTTGCCGTCAGAGCGAGTTGGCGGGCTAACTTTGCTTGCCCGGAAGACATCAAAAGATGGCTAACGGCGTAAACTCGGCCGCTAGAGTCGATGAAGTAGGGCACTTGTTGTGTTGGAAAATCGAAATTTCGAGGAAAAGCACCGGACTTCCAATACTGAGCCAGCCCATCGAGCTGCAGTTGACGTGCCGTTTGCTGCCGGTTTGACAGATGGCTGACTTCACGTGCTCTCAGATGTTTTTCAACCTGCTTAAGATGACGGCGCAAGCGCAGATCATCCAGTTTGTGAATAAGCCGCGTCCAATTTTGGTTATTGATCATTCAAAAAACCCTGCTTAACATTGCTATATCGGGAAAATTGTCGCACCACTTAGCCTGCCGCAAAAAAAGCCAAAATATCTTTTGAAACCTCCCGCGGGCGCTCTTCCGGCACAAAATGTCCGGTTGAAGGATAACTTGTTAGTTTTGATTCCGGAATTGCCTTCCGGATGCGTTCACCAACCGAAGGCGCAAAAAAGGGATCGCGGTCGCCCCACAGTACCAATGTAGGTATGTCGATCCGACCCAACATGGCTTCGACTTCACCGTAGTTCCCCTGTAAGTCAGCCAGGCTCCGTTGAAAGATCAAGCGGGTAAATTTCAGGCCTGTTGGGGTTAGATGCCGTTTAAACTGAGCCCAGCTTGCCTCACGCTTGTTCTTTGTGGCTGCCTGATACATCTCCACAGTCCGGCCCGATTCCCGGCCATGGCCGCAAACATAATCGTGCTTAACCCAGGCACCTTAGCCAGCCGCAAGGGCGGTGGAACATAGGTATCCGTGAAAACGTTGGTGGCCGATAAAACAAGGCCCTTGACTTGAAATTCCGGAAAAAGGCGCATCAGCGTGATCGCTACCGGTCCGCCGAAGTCGTGTCCAC
>JBFGLD010001410.1:0-1610 GCA_041576335.1 Anaerolineae bacterium
TAGTCTTACCCTTAAAGGTTTGAGTACATAAGGTTTCCGTTTGAAATGACAGGTCAGATTTCGTTCAGAATTGCGCCGGGTTTTATGGCTGAAGCAGTGGTAGACTGAAAACAAACTTTTACTTTACCGAAAGACTGATTACAATTATACGTGCATAGGATACGCCACTGGGGAACTTTTCCTGGACACCGGCCGTCACTAGTGACACACCGACCGTTACCGTAGAAAGGTCATTGTTCTTTGAAACGCCATAAGCTAAGCCACCGAAAATCGTTCTCGATAGCAATCCTTATTCTCCTCGGCCTCTACTTCTGTCTCGGCCCGACTCCGCTCTATGCCCAACAACCAATCACGGTTGACATTGAGGTTGGGCTGGACTCGCTGTACAAAGCCGATATGTGGGGCCCAATGCAGCTGACCCTCGCCAATGATGGACCGGACGTACAGGCCACGGTGAAAATCGAAGACACGGGCTACCGGAACACCGGTACGCTTTACACCTATCCGATAGCACTGCCCAGCCAGTCGCGCAAGCACCTTGCCTTTAGCGTTCCCTTTCGCCACAGTCAACATATTGAGGTAGATATTGTCGATGAAAATGATAATATCCTTTACAGCGAGCGGGTCAATTTTCAGATTTTTAATCAAGAGGACTTTTTGGTTGGAGTTGTGGCCAGTGAGCCGTCGCTTCTCAATGCCCTGGCCGGGTTGACCGCACCCAACAACGCCAGAGTTGGCGTTGCTCATCTAGACCTTGACGACCTGTCCTCCTCGCTTCAAGCCTGGGAAGCGCTGGATATGCTGGTTTTTAACGACATCGATACCGGTCAACTATCGGTTGACCAACAGAATGCCCTGCGCCATTGGGTTAGCTCGGGGGGGCGGCTGGTCATTGGGGGTGGGCCAAATGCGGCCCAGACTATCTCCGGTTTGACTCAACTGCTGCCCTTCGCTCAAATCGAAACCGAAACCCTGTCTCATCCCGTAAATGAATTGCTGCCCTATTCCGGCCCCACAATCGAGGATCGGGGGCCGTATGTGGCTGCCGTGCCGGTCGAGGTCGGGCCCGGTCAGGTTATAGTTGAAAAAGATCGCCATCCCCTGATTGTCTCTTACGATCGTGACGCAGGCCTAATTCTGTACATCGCCTTCGATCTTGGTTTGGCCCCGCTCGATACCATCGCCGGGAGAGACCAGTTTTTCCCCAATCTGGTCGATACTTTTACTCCAGATAAAACTCACCTGATCGAACATGCCAATTGGAACAACATGCAAACCAGCCTGTCGCTGATTCCCAATCAGACCCTACCCCGGCCCGGTACGATCGTGCTGTTTCTGTTACTCTATATTTTGGCGGTAGGGCCGGTGAATTATCTGGTTTTGAGCCGCTTCAAACGGCGGGAGTGGGCCTGGATCAGCCTACCGTTGGTCATTTTGTTATTCTGCGGGGTGGGCTATCTGGGAGGTTTTCGTCTGCGAGGCGGCCAGCCGCTATTGCGCCAGATCACGGTGCTGCACAGCTATGGTAGCAACACGGTCGTTGCCGAGGCCACCACGTTTGTCGGCATTTACTCGCCCCAGCGCACCGCCTACACGCTGGAAATGCCGGA
>JBFGLD010001411.1:0-1609 GCA_041576335.1 Anaerolineae bacterium
ACGGTCGCTTGATCGGACCGCTGGACATGTTTGACGATCCTGGCTTCGACGAAGCGCGTCGTATGTGCAACGTCATGGCTGATTATTTGCGACGTCACGGGCCGTTCGAGCCCCATCGCTTGCCGATGGGTGAGATGGAATATACCACGCTGCCGGAGGTGATGCGTAAACTGGAAGACCGGTGGCAATCTCTAAACGGTCAAAAACCGGAGGCTATCGGCGAGGTCGACGTCCCGGTCAAGGCCTGAGCGAGTGAAGGGGGCAATCAATTTTTCGAGTACGCGCATTGCCCCCATTGGAGGAGAACAATGGCATACACGATAACCCACGCCAAGGAAATTCAAAAAAAGAGTCGTAGCTGTCGAGTCCGGCAGGTCGGGCCAAATTGGTTTAAGGTATTTAACGATGCTACAAAACGGGTGTATGATGTAAACTTAGGGTTGAATGGCGGCACGTGTACCTGCGAATGGGGTCGCAGCCGCCCGCAAAATGATCACCGCAGCGGCTGCAGCCACGTTATCGCCGCTATGAACTACCGCGCGCTCCGGAACGACCGGCGAATTAGCGTTTGGTCCAGCAAAAAAGCGGCCCGGCGCCAGCACCGGCCCATGTTTAACATCGGGGATGGCGTGATCATCACCAGCCGGCACAACTAAGAATTAGAGGCCAACCGTAACCATGCCAAAATCCAACGAGCCGCCGGCTCTACCTGATTTCGAAGAGGTCGAACATACTGCCGATTGGGCTTTACGCATTCGTGGGCGCGATCTGCGCGGGCTGTTGGTAAATGCTGCCCGCGGAATGAGCAGTTTGCTCATTCCTGAACCGGACAGTATTCCAACCAATGTCGAAGCACGCCTCGAAATCGAAGCCGAGGATGCCGAGAGCCTGCTCGTTAATTGGCTAAGTGAGCTGGCCTACTGGGCCGAAATGGAAGGCATTGTTTTTAGCAGTTTTGTCCTGGATCACGTCACGCCGACCTATTTTATAGGTGTCGTTCGCGGTGGCCACGTTGCCGATTTAAATAAGCATATCAAGGCGGTCACTTACCACAATCTGGAGATCGTAGAGACAACGGAGGGCCTCGAAACTACCGTCGTCTTCGACGTGTAGACGGTATGAGTACGATAATCCAGGCGCGTTTCACCGGGGACGCCGCCCTCTCTGGCTTGCGGCCGGAATGAGGTCCGCTGGGTAGAGTAGGGATCTTCGCTGTATCTTTGGAAAAAGGGTACGAGCAAAACGATGGGAGAAATAAGATGGTTGAAAGTCGAGATTTGAAACGAATCAGTAAATATATGTATGAAATTCCCAAATCATATCGAGAGGATATGCGCGTACCGGCTCACTTCTATGCCGATCCTGAATTGTTAGAGAATGTCTTAGGTGACAAAAGTTTGGATCAATTGGTCAATACGGCCTCCTTGCCTGGGATTGTTAATTATGCCCTGGCTATGCCCGATATTCACCAGGGTTATGGCTTCCCCATCGGGGGCGTGGTAGCGACTCAATTGCCCGATGGGATTATCTCGCCCGGCGGTGTAGGCTACGACATCAACTGCGGTGTGCGTCTCCTGGGCACGCACTTGTCGCGGCAGGAAGTGGACCC
>JBFGLD010001412.1:0-1567 GCA_041576335.1 Anaerolineae bacterium
CCGCCATTTCCAGACTTTCCGCCCAAGACCGCAGCGTTCTTTCATTATCGCCAGGGTCGGCCAGCGAGCCCATATCATCGTCAAAAGTAGAGTAGAGCCGGATACCGTGCTGTTGGCACTCGGCCACTAACTCGGCAATGGGGGCCTGTCGCCAGAAGAAGACGTTGAATTGTTTTATCCCTAAGGCCGCAAACGGAGCTACCCGTTCAACAAGCGGCCTGTCGGTAAACCAAAAATCAAGATAGCCTGTGTATTCCATAGTTTAGTAGTCGGTAGTCAGTAGTCGGTAGTCGGCAGACTGCTGACTACCGCTAGCAGACTTCTGCTTCAAGACATTACCATACCCCCATCAACCTCGATAGCCTGCCCGGTGAGATAGCGCGAGTCTTCTGAGGCCAAAAAGGCCACCACCCCGGCAATTTCCCACGGCTCGGCTAAACGTTTCATTGGGCAGTCGTTGGCTCGCATTTGCAGCCATTCCTCGGCAGTCATTCCATTTCGCGCCCCTACTTCCGCGGCTACATTTTTGACCATTTCGGTCAGGGTATTGCCCGGGCAGACGGCATTGGCTGTAACTTTGTAGGGGGCCATATCCATAGCCACCGAGCGAGTCAGGCCGATAACGCCGCTTTTGGAAGCCGAGTACTCGGCAGAGGCGGGAAAGCTGGTTTTGCCGGCCATTGAGGAAATATTGATAATGCTGCCCGATTTTTGCTTCATCATTATTTCAGCCACAGCCTGGTTAGAAAGAAAGACGCCGGTCAGGTTAATGTCAATTAAACGCTGCCATTGTTTTAAGGGTACGTCGGGCAGCGACGAGCCGCTATAAATACCTGCCGCCGCGACCAATACATCCACGCGGCCCCATTTGGCCATTGTGGCCGCCACTGCTGATTTGAGACTCTCAGCATTGGTTACATCGCACGTATGAGCCATCACCTGTACACCCAATTTTTGACACTCGGCGGCGGTGGACTGGTTAGCTTTTTCATTGAAATCCAGGCAGGTTACATTGGCTCCTTCCTGGGCAAACCTGATGGCGCAGGCATGGCCAATGCCACTGGCCGCACCGGTAACAATGGCCACTTGTCCAATAAATCTTTTGAGTGACATATTTACTCCAAACTAATTTATGACAAGGGGTCCACTATTAGAACTCCGCTTCCCGCTCCTCATGCCACTTTCCGATCGCCTTCATCTGAATCCATCCAAACAACTGGAATACCACCACACCCAGCACGGACGACATGATGATCGCGGCCAGTAGTTGCTCCCCCATAAGCCGGTTTGCATACCGTTGAAGCAGTTGGCCGATACCGGGATCACCGCGACCAAAGAAAAAGTCGCCGACAATTGCGCCAATCACAGATAGGCCGGCCGAGATGCGTAGTCCGGCGAAGATCGCTGGAAGTGCCGCCGGAAACATCAGCTTACGCAGCCGGGTCATTCGGTCGACTCGCTGCAGCGTCAAGAGATCGTGCAGCCCGCGAGGGGCTGAGAGGAGCCCGAACAAAGTGTTCACGATAATCGGGAACAGGGCGATGATGATGCAGACGATCACCCGCGC
>JBFGLD010001413.1:0-1548 GCA_041576335.1 Anaerolineae bacterium
CAGGTGCGTCCCAAAATTTGGGAAAGCACAGGGGGGAATCGGGGGGATACCCCCGTGCCCCCCTGGTTTGCCCAATTTCCAAAAAATTGGGACACACCCGTTTTTAGCCCATGCTCGTGAGCGAGGCCACCGCCTCGACCGGCTGGGCTTCTTTTGAATTGTTGGAGGCAACGTCCACGCCGTTGCCCAAATCCATTTCAGCCTTTGTTTCTCGTTCGCTCAGTTCGGCCAAGACAATGATGAGCAGCCAGGAGGTCAGGAGTTGAAGTCCGGTCAATACCAGGATGGCACTAGCCGCCGGGGCAAACCAGGGCGCAGCGCTGGTTGGGGCAGTCCAGCCTAGCCAAACGGCCAGGCCATAAATAAGACCCCCCGCCGTGACGGCGGCGAGTCCGAGCCAACCAAATTGGAATTCCAGCGGCGTACGGAATAAAGGGCGTTCGCCAAACAGCCCCTGCCGAATGCGGCGCTTGTGGAAAAGAGAGACGATATAGTTGAACGCGGTCCCGATAGAAAAGACATTTACCCCGGCCGACGCCAGAACCAGGGCCGCAAAAAGATAGGCAAACTGGCTGCCCGGTCCGGCCGCGGGCCGGGGGAGCAGCAGGGATAATAGACCGACCACCAGAGCCAGGCCGACAAGTCCCGCGCCAATTATTCCGAATATTCGCACCGGATTGTAGGTCAGGGCCGTGGTTAGAATTGAGTTGAGGAAACGAATCCCGTCGTGGACAACGCTCAGCTTGGACCGTCCGACCCGCTCGGAGTAGGGGATAGAAACTTCCACGACCTTGATGTGCTCGTGCATGGCCCGGGTGGTCATCACCGGCGTGAAGTTCAGGCCGTCCGGCAGCGGATAGAGATGAGACAGAATCTGGCGGCGCAGTACGCGCTGCCCGCTGGCGCTGTCGGTCACCCGCCGGTTGCTGATGATGCTAACCAACGTGGCGAAAATGGTATTGCCAATCCGGCGAACGAGAGGCATATCGCTGTCACTGCCGGCCATGCGGGAGCCGACCACGAGATCGGCCTCATCCTTTAACAAAGGCCGGCACAGCTGGGGGAAGTATTCGGGCGGGTAGGTGCCGTCGGCATCAAGGAAAGCCAGCAGGCTGCCCCGGGCCCGGCGAAAGCCGGTTTTGATGGCCGCGCCGTAGCCCCGGTTAGCCGGGTGCTGCAGGAGCACCACCTCCGGATAGGCGGTCACGATTTCGGCCGTGCGATCGTGTGAGCCGTCGTCCACAATGATCAGCTCCAGCTCCTTGACTCCTACCTGGGCCAGCGCTGCTTTGACGGCCAGCACCCGCTCAATAATGTCGGCAATGCCGTTTTCTTCGTTTAAGGCCGGAATTACGACCGATAAGGTAGTCAAGATGCTCTCCTCTGTATAGTATACGGTAGTCAGTAATCAGTCACCGTCATTAAGTCAAGGATTATGTCATTTCGAGCGCAGCGAGAAATCTTCTACGTTCATTAGCACTTCGAGGACCGACCGCCAAGATTTCTCCTCGTTCCTCGTCGAAATGACATCTCTCACGGCCTGGCTAC
>JBFGLD010001414.1:0-1505 GCA_041576335.1 Anaerolineae bacterium
TAAAAATATGCACGCTATTAGACAAGGCCGAGCGTCGCCAGGTTGAGATCCCCGTAGATTACGTGGGTTTCATAATTCCGGATAAATACGTTTTTGGCTATGGCCTGGATTTGGACGAAAAATTCAGAAATTTACCGATGATCGCGGTGGTAAAAATGTAAGTAGTTAGACTAGGACAAGCTACCGGGTCGGCTAAGAATCTTAACAAGGCAGGTGCTTATACTTCCGGCACCCGGCTCTGGGCCATCGACTCTCTGACGACCGGGGTTAGGCCGATGACTTCACCCTTGGCAGCCAGCTCTTTCCAACGCGGATTGCGGATAGGCGGACATTTCCAGGCCGGGGGCGGCGTGTTGGCCCTCAAGCCTTTGAAAGCGGTCAAAATACCGCAATGGTAACAATGCTCGCGGCAGTCCACCTTGGTTTCACCCTTCTCGGCAGCATACCAATCCAGCAGCAGCCAGCGTTTCTCAACTCCGGCATTGACGTGGTCCCAGGGGAATATTTCATCAGCCAAGCGCACTCGAAGGGCATACCAGGCTGGGTCGAGGCCGTGCTCGGCAAAGGCGTCTTGCCAGGCAGCGGGCTTGTGCCACTCGTTCCAGGCATCGAATTTGGCCCCTTTCCCCCAGGCAGTCTTGATGACGGCTCCTAAACGGCGATCACCTCGGGACAAGAAAGCTTCCATCAGGCTCTCTTCCGGCTCATTCCAGTTGAAGATAATACCTTGGGTTCGACCAAACTCGCGGCGCATCAATTCCTGCTTGCGGCGAATCTCATCCAACGAGGCTAAGCTGGCCCACTGAAAGGGTGTATGCGGTTTGGGCACGAAGGTGCTCACCCCAATCCTGACTTTTGCTTTACGACCGTGATATTTTTTGCCTAGGTTTAGCACTTGTTTGGCCAGTTTGGCAATAGCTATGACATCCTCGTCGGTTTCCGTCGGCTGTCCAATCATAAAGTAGAGCTTGATCAGACGCCAGCCCCGACTGTAGACATCCTCGGCGGTTTGAAGTAAAGCCTCAGTGCTAATGTATTTGTTGATAACATTGCGCATGCGGTCTGTGGCCGCCTCCGGAGCAAAGGTAAAGCTGCCTTTGCGATTGCCGTGCAGCATCTCGAGCAAGTCAGCCGAGAAGGACTCGATGCGCAGGCTCGGAAGCGAAATACTAAGCACCTGCCGGCCGTATTTTTCGGCAACTGCCTGCACTAATGGGCCAATTTGGGTGTAGTCGCTGCTGCTCAGCGACAGCAGCCCGATTTCTTCGTGGCCGGTTTCGGCCACAATTCTGTCTACGGTCTCCAGAAGCTCTTCTAAGGAACGCTCGCGCACCGGGCGGAAGATCATCCCGGCCTGGCAGAAGCGGCAACCGCGGGTGCAGCCCCGTTGAATTTCAATCGAGGCCCGGTTGAAAACAACATCGACAAAGGGAACAATAAAACGGGTTACCGGCGGCGGCATCAACGGTGCAACTCGCTTGACGATTTGGCCCTCGGCCTCTTCA
>JBFGLD010001415.1:0-1504 GCA_041576335.1 Anaerolineae bacterium
ACTGCAAACGCCACCCTATGGTCATCAAATCAAAATGGGGTGCTAAGTCGGATGGTACCCTGTTAGCGGCCGAGGTTGAAATCTTGAGTGATGCCGGAGCCTATATGTACACCAGTAACAAGGTATTAGGGAATGCCTTGCTAACTTGCACCGGCCCCTACGAAATACCTCATGTTTCAGTTGATGCGTACGCCATTTACACCAACAACCTGCCCGGCGGCGCAATGCGAGGCTTCGGGGCGCCGCAGGGCCACTATGCCGGCGAGATGCAAATGAACAAGTTGGCCGAAAAACTGGGAAAAGACCCGGTGGAGCTGCGGCTGCAAAATATCATGGACGATGACAAACTTTTATCGGTTGGCACCACGATTCCCGGTGGCGTCAATCTGGAAAAGGTCATTCGCGAAACGGCTTGGGAATCAAATTGGTTTTACCCCGGTCCGCGGGGCGAAAACGATCCGGACTATCCGGAGAATTTACCCCGCTTTGTGACCGGCCAGGCTTTTGCTGTCGGCTTCAAAAATATCGGCTTTAGTTCCGGCTTCCAAGAAAGCAGCTGGGCTCAGGTAGAATTACGGGGTGACTCGGACATTAAAGAAGCTGTTATTCGTATTGCCGGGGCCGAAGTTGGCCAGGGTCACCATACAGTTATGGCCCAAATTGCGGCTGAAACCCTTCAGGTTGGGATTGACCAAATCAAGTTGGAGGTTTCAGACACTGCCGTCACCGATAGCTCAGGGAGCGCAAGTGCTTCCCGGCTGACCTTTATGGCAGGCAATGCCGTTAAGGAAGCGGCCGAGTTTGCCCTGCGCAAATGGCGGATCGAAGAGCGTCCGGCCGTGGCCGAAGCCACCTGGTTGGCCCCAAAAACAACCCCGTTCGATCCTAACACCGGCTACAGCGTACCTAATTTTGCCTATGGTTACGTGGCCCAGATGGCCGAGGTGACCGTGGATACCGAAACCGGCTTCATTACCGTCAACCGCGTTGTTTGTGCCGACGACGTGGGCCGGGCCATCAACCCCGACCAAATTGTGGGCCAGATCGAAGGGGCTATTGTGCAGGCTCACGGTTACGTTACCATGGAGGATTTTCGGACCCGCAAGGGCGAGGTCTTAACCTCCAGTTTCAGCACTTATCTTATTCCCGGAGTCTACGACATCCCCCAGCGGGTTGACTCAATTATCGTCGAAGAGGCGCATCCCCAAGGTCCGTACGGCGTCCGGGGCATGGCCGAGATGCCTTACCTGCCCTATGCCGCGGTCATCGCCTCGGCAGTTTTTGATGCCATCGGCATCTGGTTCAACGAGTTTCCCTTGACGCCCGAACGCGTGCTGCGGGGGTTGGGCAAGGTGCGGAGCCGGTGGTAAAAACGTAGAGTATAGCTGATTAGAGATTGATGCTTAATCTGCCAATCTCTTCTTTCATCTTTGACAAAACAATGGCGGGCAGTATAATTTTACCGTGTCTGAAAGCCTCGGTGGCGGAATTGGCATACGCAGCA
>JBFGLD010001416.1:0-1474 GCA_041576335.1 Anaerolineae bacterium
ATGGTCTATGGACCCGGCGGCTACAAATTCTTGGATTTTCTGCGGGTGGGCGGCCCGCTCAATATCCTGCTGGCCATTGTCACCCCGCTTTACATCTATCTTTTTTGGGGATTGTGAGGTTCGAGAGGGAACTATGCAAAATAATAACGAACACCGCGAACCTGTTCGCGACGATTTTAATCTAGCCCATACCATAACTCGGGTTGCCGGTGCCGCTCAGGCAGATGCCGTAATCTGCACGACCGAGAGCATCGCCTTTGCCCAACACCTGTACGCTATGTCCGGTTCGATCCGAGTTATTATCGCTACGACGAACAAGGAAACTTTTGACAACCTAACCCAGGACGGAATGGAGGTCCTCCGTCTGGCCCTGCGCGCTGCAGACAAATATAACCAGGTCCGCCACGTTATATCTGTAGCGCTCAGGTCGCAGCAAGTTGCCATTGGTGATCTCGTGGTTTGTGCCATCGACCGGGACCTATATCCGGCGGAGGGAACGCTTCTCGTCATTACCGAGGTGGAAGCGAGCCTCGAACATTTGGCGGTCGCCGACCTGCTTAAACTGACGGACGGTATCCGACCCCAAGTTCTCGAGGCGGCAATTCTCGTCGCCCGTCGGGTCGGCCGGGCCGCCCGGCGCGGTAAACGGATTGGGACGATTCTCACCCTGGGTGACTCGCTTAAGGTTCTGGAGGAATCGCGGCAGCTCATTCCGAACCCCTTTCACGGTCACGATGAGTCGCTTCGCAAGATCACTAATCCCGCCATTCACGAAGCGCTGGTGGAATTATCCAAGCTTGATGGCGCTTTCATCCTCCGGGGTGACGGTTTCATTCAGACGGCCGGAGCGTTTTTGACTTCCCCACAGGTTGAGATAGAACTGCCGGCCGGGCTGGGCGCCCGACATGTGGCCGCCGCCGTTATCACCGCCCACACTGCTGCCACCACGGTAGTGGTATCGGCCACTGATGGTAATGTTCGGGTTTTCAGCGACGGCAGAATGGTCATGCAGATGGATCCCGACGTACCATACGGCCTTTTGGCCGTCGATGAGTGAAATTGTTTTGGCACTGTGGCCCAACAAGTCGCGGGTCAGGTGCAATGTCCGACGCTGCTGATCAAAGCCCGGGCCGCCGAAAGAGCAGGGTTGAAACGTTTGCTAAAAGTGGGAGCGGACCGGAGCAAGCAGTAAGCCGATCTTTTGAACTATCTCTAAATTTAGAAGAGGAGATTTTTTGATGCAGTCCATTCCTCAACCTCCAGCTTCACAACGTTTTCAGGTTTCGCTCAGCCGCGACCTGGGACTATTCGATGTGACTATGATTGGCGTGGGAGCTATGATCGGCGCCGGCATTTTTGGACTAACCGGCATTGCCGCCGGTGAGGCCGGGCCGGCCGGGCTGCTGCTCGTTTTTCTGCTCAACGGCATTGTCACCAGCCTGACCGGCCTGACCTATGCCGAATTGGGGGCGGC
>JBFGLD010001417.1:0-1455 GCA_041576335.1 Anaerolineae bacterium
ATTGTTTTGGGTGTGCGTTCGATTCGGGTGAGCTAACTTGGTCAACCTTTCTTCCTGCAGCGGTTTGGCCAGCGAGCGGTTTTGGTCGAAATAAAGCCACCGTAAACCAATCGAAATAAAAATAAGGCCTGCGACCGAAGCTAATTTAAGTGGTATCGTCAACATGTCTCGTCTACTTTCTATTTCATTGATAATTTAGAAAAAATTTTCATACTAAATTACGAAGAGTATCCGTAACTTTTGATATGTTCGCAAACGCGTTCAGCAACCTGAGCCGATAAGAGATGAGTCACATCAATGTGGTAAGTAATTCGGGCGTTAGCCGGTGTCCGTTCTACCAGCAACCCGGCCAGTCGAGCAAATCGTCTCTCATCTTGACCGGCCAACATTGGGCGACTATTGCTGTGGCTGATGCGCTGCCATAGCACGGCCGGCTCGCAATCGAGACAAATCACCCGGCCCGACTGCTCCATAATGTGCAGATTTTGCTCTGGTACAAGCCTACCGCTGCCGGTCGCAATAATTAGGCCACGTCTCTCGGCCAGCTCGCGGCAAAGCTCAGCTTCCCGCTGCCGGAAACAAACTTCACCCTCCTCCGCAAAAATTGCAGGGGTCGTGCGCCGTTCGCGCTGCTCGATCAAACCATCCATATCGACAAAAGGACGTTGGAGTCGAGCGGCGACCAATCGACCTACGGTGGATTTGCCGGTTCCCATAAAACCGGTCAAGATGATGTTTGCGGGTTTAACGGAGGTCAATATTAGATCCCTGATGACTTTTAGAATAGCTTATAATTCTGCGGATTTACAAATGGGGCCTGGTGCATCAACACTGCATTCATCAGTTCAATGGCTACCCGCGATTCCAGGGTCACGCCGGCGCGAACGCCGACACAGGGGTCGTGCCGTCCCTGTTTGACCATGAAGTCGATTTCTTCGAGGTTTTTGCGGACCGACAATTGCGGCTTGATGATGGTTGAGGTAGGTTTAAAGCCGACGCGACAAACCAAAGGGCTTCCCGTAGTAATCCCGCCGATAAGCCCACCCTGATTGTTAGTTTGATAACCGGTGCGGCGAATTGGGTCGTTATTTTTGCTCCCTTGCCGGGCTATGATATTCGCGCCGGCCCCGATTTCACAAAATTGGACGGCATGCAATCCGCCCAAAACACCCATCAACCTCACTTTCAGACTTTGATAGAGCGGCTCACCAATGAGGGGAGGCACATTGAGCGCTACAACTTCAACCGCCGCACCGATCGAGTCGCCTTGTTTGCGAGTTTCCTTAATTAACTTGCCTGCTTTGTGGGCAAACGCGGCGTCAATGGTGTAGATCTCGGCCTTGGCCAGACGTTTTTCAACCTCGTGAATTTCTTCCAGAGAGATATTTTTATTTTCGGGGTGACGAATGAGGTTATCGAAATATCCGGCCAAACTGTCGGAGCTGTGCAGCGGTC
>JBFGLD010001418.1:0-1415 GCA_041576335.1 Anaerolineae bacterium
CGTTGAACCTGGAATAATACATTACCGGCTATAGTAGTACAGCGTCAGATAAATTATGAGGTGTTCTGTCATTGCGAGCGAAGAACGAGCGAGAAATCTTGGCGTTGCAGCCTTATTTATCCACAATCTGGAAGATTTCTCGTCGCCGAAGGCTCCTCGAAGCAACTGTGATAAAAGTCAAATGGAAGGTTAGGAAATAGCTGGGTTCCAATCTTGACCAGATTTGAGCATGGTATTAAGAATGACGAGCAATTTACGCATACAAGCGGTTAAAGCGACTTTCTTGAGTTTGCCTTTGGCTAATAAACGATCATAAAAGGATTTGATGACCGGATTATGTCTAATGGCCGATAAGGTGGCCATATACAACACACAGCGGACCGAGGTCCGACCGCCAAAGATACGTCGTTTGCCGCGTCGTTTACCACTATCGTGGTTAAAGGGAGCGAGCCCGACTAAAGCGGCAATTTTCTGGCGGTTGAGTTGGCCGAGCTCAGGTAGATCAGCCACCAAAGTTGACGCGGTGATGGGGCCAACGCCAGGCACGGTCTCAACCCGTCTGGCAGTTTCACGCCAGGTTGGGTTGTGGGCAATGGCTTGGTTAATCTGTGCTTCCAGACGCTCAATCTCAGCTTGCAGCCACTGGATATGTCTGACAATATCGACCTGGATGGCGGCTGGAGCGGTTTGTAATCGGTTTTTCTCGGCGCTGACCATCAGCACCAATTGTCGCCGCCGGCTGACCCATTGGTTCAAGTCCAGCTGGGCTTGGTCGCGCCGGGCTCGTGCTTCTGGTTGCATAATGGCCCCAAAACGGGCGATCAAGCGGGCGTCAATCCGGTCTGTTTTGGCTAACAACCCTTCGGCTCGAGCAAAGGCTCTGACCCGGGTTGGGTTAACCAGGGCCACCTCTAGGCCGCGTTGGACTAACTCACTCACGATAGCGGCCTCGTATCCACCTGAGGCTTCTATCACCACCAAGTGCGGCTCTTGGTCCTCCACCCAGTCACTTAACTCTGCTCGTCCTGTCTGGTCATTATCCCAGACCCGTACTCTTTTTTCGCCGCTAACGCCGACATCTAACTTCTCTTTGCCGACATCGATGCCAACTACTTGCTTTGTCATGTTTCTCGCTCCTGATATTTTTCTTTCGCCCGCACTAGCACGTATTCGGACTCCTGGTGCTGGGTCCCCTCAACTGTTCGGGCTTATTGGTTTTTCTGACCTGGCGATCAGAGCTTCGAGCCGGTCTTTTGACCTAATGACAATCGATCTACCAGGTCCTGTACCTATTTTACATCAGTTGCGTTATCATACTAATGACGAATTCACGGTTGCTTCGTTTACACCCCATTAAGATGAACGGCTTGCGCTTGCTCAAGGCTCAATTTCAGTTGTTCGGCCAGTACTTGAAC
>JBFGLD010001419.1:0-1395 GCA_041576335.1 Anaerolineae bacterium
CAGAGAATTGAAAGCAGCAAAGGCATATCAGAGAGATAATTATGTAAGAGAGCAAGGTTGGGCGACCATACCCGGTGAAGAGAAACCCGATAACAAGGTTGCCGACGCGTGTGCCAAACAGCTTGTGCAGATCAACCAGTAAGCAATAACCTATATCAAAATCAGCTTCCTAACCCTAAGATTTTAGAACTTCAGTCACCTGCCCGGATAATTATGCCTTTAACAGCTATAAGCTCAAACCAAAATATCAAAGTATTTATCGCCGACGACTCGCTCGTTGTCCGGGAACATTTAGTTACGATGCTGGACGAGTTACCTCGAATCGTAATTGTGGGCCAGGCCGAGACTGTGGCCGAAGCCATCAATGGTATCCTGGAACTTCGGCCGGATGTCGTGATTTTAGACATTCGCATGCCCGGCGGCAGTGGGATTGATGTCTTACAACGTGTCAAGCAGGGCGAGGTGATGCCAATTGTGATTATTCTGACCAACTATCCCTATTCGGGGTATCGGCAAAAATGCCTACAGGCCGGAGCCGACTTCTTTCTGGATAAGTCAACTGAGTTTGACCAAATCCCCGAACTGTTAGCGCGGTATGAGCAGGACCAAGACTGGAAATTTTCTGTGGAAGTTTAGTAGCAAGTTTAAGGAGAACCTCATGCAATTCAAAATTGGTGACCTTGTTGTTCACCCGGCTTTCGGGATAGGCCACATTGTCGAAATTGAGGAAAAACAGTTTTCTGCGAAAGAGGCGATGCACCTGTACTACAAGATCGCACGGCCAAAGCACACTATGTGGATACGGGTAGAGGCTCAAGAGGCCAGTGGACTTCGGTTGGTAACGATCGGGAGCGATCTCGACCAGTACCGCGACGTGTTAAAAAGCCCACCGGTTTCCCTCAATGCAAATCACCAACAGCGACAACTGGAACTCGGCAGCCGCTTGCAAGAAGGCTCGTTCAGGGGCATGTGCGAAGTGATGCGGGACCTGACCGCCTGGAACCTGCTCAAGCCATTAGACCAGGCCGACACGACCACTTTGCAGAAAACTCGGGTCAGCCTTTATGAAGAATGGGCCACGGCGGCGGGCGTATCCGCAACCGCGGCGATCAGCGAAGTTGATCTGTTGTTACAATCTCGACAACTCGCTTGATCTCCTCCTGCCGACCATCAAAGCGCCCCGGTTCATAGCGGGTCTAATCGTTTTAATCAGGCTGAGAACCCAAAAATGGGAGGTCAGGATTTTTATTGTCGGCTCGTTGAGCCGATCTCTTTAAGGAGAAACAAAAAATATGGACGTTAAATTATATGTTGGAAACTTATCGTAATCTACTACTGAGGATGACCTAAAAACCTTGTTCACTAAAGCAGGTCAGGTAGCGTCGGTGGCGTTGA
>JBFGLD010001420.1:0-1382 GCA_041576335.1 Anaerolineae bacterium
CCGGCTCCGCTATTCCCCGTGCCGCGCAGGCCCTGGCGCTGCTCAAGTTGGACCAGCCTACGGAAGCGAAGCAGGCGATCGACACAGCTCTGCAGATTGACCCGGCCAATCCACAGGCTCGCCTGGCACGGGCCATCTATCTTCACCAGCAAGGCCAGCCAGGAGAAGCATTACGAGAACTTCGACAACTTCTCCAGGATCGACCCCCACAATTTGATCGGGCGCAGGCGGAGAAAATCTTTGAGATAATCACCAAATAAACGCCGGCCATGCCCTCAAACAAAAAGCGGAACCGGGTCAGTCGGTTCCGCTTTGAGCATAATGGCTGCTTTATTAAGCCGGCGTCAGCGAGTTGCCGTTTTAATGGCTTAAATCATTAGGCCAATTCTTTAGCCACGGCAACATCTTTTGTTTCGCCAAATCCAAATTTTCGCCATAATAGGGTAGCCACATGTTCGATGGCGCGAGCTGATGGTGCTCCGGAGTCTTGTTGGATAACCGAAACCCCGCGGTTAATTGCGGTATGGATACGGGGATCATACGGGATATGATGAGACTGTGATAGTTTGAGCACTTTCTCAACCTTATCCGGAGCAATTCCTCCCGGTAAGGTCGATCGATTTATGACAACCTCAAGCCGGTCAGAGGCCAATTCAAGCTGAGGCGCAAGCTCTAGAAATAATTTGGCGCTTTTGATGGCGGGCAGTTCGGGTGTGGTAATCAGCAAGATGTAATCAACGTGGTCAAGGACATTCAGCGTTTTATCATTGAGTTGGGTTCCGGTATCCACTACGACCAGTTTAAACCGCTTTTTAAGCTCCTTGAGCGTACTGGCGAGCATGGCGGGCGTCACGGCATCGGCTAACTCCGGTTGTGGCGGGGCCAGCAGCAACTTTAGACCAGAATTGTGAGCCAACATCAACTCCGGCAGTAATTCTGTGTCAAGCTCTCCCTGGTGGATTGCATCGCTAATGGTATGGCTTGGGCGGGTGTTCAGGTGAACCGAAATATCGCCGAATTGTAAATCAGTATCAAATAAAGCCACCTCACCGTGCTTTTGTTGGAAGGCCACTGCCAAATTGACGGCAATGGTCGACGTACCGATGCCTCCTTTTGGCCCATAAACGGCAATAATCGGGGCGCTTCGTTCGCTTGGGTTCGCCTCGACCTGCGGCTGAGAAGCCCTCTGGATTTCAGACCGTTTTACCCCTTCAAAATGCCGATAGTGGGGCAGCGCACGCTCGTAAACGCGCCGAATACAACTGATAAGTTCGTCGCTGGTGAAGGGTTTTGGTTGGAAGTCTCTGGCTCCGGCGGCCATGGCCTGCTTCATATAATGCTGTTCCGCCTGGACAGACATGATAATAACCTGGCTATAGGGC
>JBFGLD010001421.1:0-1363 GCA_041576335.1 Anaerolineae bacterium
CCACTCGGTTGAGTCCTTTACGTAAACTCTTTGCAGCGCAACCTGCCAGGAGGGCACAAGACCCACCTTAACAATAAAGCTGTCCATCGCTTTGCGAATAAGATCGGCCAGTCTCTCAAGCTTAATGTCTTCGACGTATTCCAACGCTCGGTCGATCGGATCGCCAATAATATTTTCAAACCACTCTCGCTCCTCAGAGTAATTTTGACTCTTCGGCTGCGGATCGTTGAGCACAAACCCAACTGAAATTAGATCAGGCTTGACCAGCTCCTTATATTCTCGCAAGCTGTTCCTTTCACGAGTGGTGGGGGCCCCGGGATAACCAAAATTTACAACTTCAAACTTTTTTTCGGGATAAGCCTCGTTCAAAATAGTCTCGAGTACATTGGTGTATCGTTCATGCTCCCAGACGCCCTTGCCCCAGGTAAACGAATCCCCCAAAACCACGATGCGGCATACATCCGGCGGCTTGTCCATCGAAAATTCCGGTCCCCGAAAGCCATACTTATTTCGAACTTCAACCGGCTTAGGGGGGAGCTTCAGCTTGGGGTCGGTTAGGGTCAGATAGAACTCAAAGCCATATAGCAAGGTAAGCAGCAGCAACAAGTTTGCCGCGAGCACGATGAAAATCTTCCAACAGCCAGTTAAGCGAATTTGTTTTGAACCAATGTTCATTTTGTCAATTCACCTAACGCAGTTTATCTTAACCACACGGCCAGCGAGTGAAGACCGTAGTTATCGCTACCATCTGTTAACGGCAGGCGGATGCCATCATCTTTACCATAGAGTCCGACTACCAGTTGGTAGACCCCAGCCGGCAGATCCCCGGGCAAGGTCAGGGCGTGGGTATCTTCCACGACCAACCCGGGTTGCCACCACTGGGTCGGATAAGCCCCAGCGCGAGGCAAGCTGTCACTTTGCGCTTTGAGCCGACCGGTTTCATCTAATAAGTGTACAAATACGACGTAATTCTCAGTGAGGGGCCGTTCCGTTTCCCAGAACAAAGTTACGAGCAGCCTCTCTGCCGGTTGGACTTCAGTCGATGACAGCTTATAGCGGCCTAGAACAATGCCATTGTGCCACGTCGCTTCAAGGCGTTCGGCCTGAGCCAGGACCGGCCGCACGAGCAGGGCAGCAGCAGGCAAGGTAGCAAGGGACTGCAGTACTTGGCGGCGATTTGTCCAATGTTCACTCATGACGTCCTCCCTGTCGCGCATGAGCCATCACATTTGGGGTGACGATTCGCATGCGACAATCTGAGATTTACCTCACGGCCCTTCGTCGTTACAAGTGGCCACAATTCCACCTCGGAAATACGATAAGCAGCAACTGGTGTGCTGTCAATAGCAGCGCCGTATGGATC
>JBFGLD010001422.1:0-1322 GCA_041576335.1 Anaerolineae bacterium
GGCAGCCGTTGATTGGGCTGGCTGATGAGAGTGATGTTGTCGTGATTAACGTATTGCTCGAGCAGGCGCGGCGTGGCGTCGGTTGAGCCGTCATTGACAATAATGAGCTCAAAATGAGGATA
The DNA here is from genome assembly GCA_041576335.1 of Anaerolineae bacterium. GTDB lineage: Bacteria > Chloroflexota > Anaerolineae > 4572-78 > J111 > JANQQF01. The sequence continues at coordinate 123 of JBFGLD010001422.1, forward strand.
ACTTTGCTGCAGCACGCTGTCAATTGAAGCGACAAGCGTATGCGCTTGGTTGTAGACCGGCAAAACTATGCTAACCAGACCTGGCTGCCCAAGGCCCAGGTTCGCGGCTTTGAAAGAAAGGTGATCACCGGCCCACTGCCAGGAACGGCGGCGGCGGCGGTACTGCCACTCCCACGCTGCCAAAATGAATTTAAGCTGCCATCTGTATGGCAAACGCCAGAATAGTTGTTTGAGGGGGCTGGCCTGAGAATAAATAACCTGCTCTATCATACGTACGTGTCTGCCCATACCGCTGTCTAGCTATGGCCAATAATCATCATCAGTTGCAAACATTTTACGGAGAAATAATCTGTGCTCGCTTACGAAGCTGTTAAGATTGCCTCAACAATCCGTCGAGCCGCTTGACCGTCGCCGTAAGGGTTAACCCCGCGGGCCATTTCAGCGTGGGCTCTTGCGTTATCGAGCAGCAGACTGGCTTCGCCCACGATGCGGGCTGGCTCGGTTCCGACCAGTTTCGCTGTGCCAGCTTCAATCGCTTCCGGTCTTTCGGTAGTTTGACGCAGCACCAGCACCGGTACGCCCAGGCTCGGTGCTTCTTCTTGGATACCGCCGGAGTCGGTTAAAACGAGTACAGCCTGTTTCATCAGTTGCACCAAGGGCAGATAATCGAGTGGATCGATTAGCGAAATGTTAGGTTCCTTGCCTAAGAGCTCATATACCGGTTTTTGCACATTGGGATTGAGGTGAACCGGGTACACAAAGTGACAATCATGCCGGTAACGGTCGGCCAAGTCGCTGATAGCCAGGCATAAATTTCGGAACGGTGCCCCAAAACTCTCCCGCCGGTGGGCAGTAATCAGCACCAGCCGTTTATGGCGGGGAACATCTGCCAGCGGACCGTCTGCCCAATTGTAATCTTTAGCAGCCACTTGCAGCAAAGCATCAATAACCGTATTCCCGGTAACCCGAATGTGTTCATCCGGCACTGCCTCACGCAGTAAATTTTGCCGTGACCATTCAGTCGGGGCAAAAAACAGATCGGCCATCACGTCGGTGATCCGGCGATTGATCTCTTCCGGAAAGGGTTGATATTTGTTGTGCGTGCGTAGGCCAGCCTCAACATGACCGACTTTGACCCGATGATAAAACGCCACCAGGGATGCTGCCATCACGGTGGTCGTATCTCCTTGGACCAGTACC
>JBFGLD010001423.1:0-1278 GCA_041576335.1 Anaerolineae bacterium
CAACCCAGGCGATCGGGTCATTATTTTGGATCCCTCGCACGAAAACTACATCGCCGGCGTTGTCTTTGCCGGTGGTGAGCCGCTGTGGGTTTCGATGCGGCCGCCCGACTTTCTTATTGACGAAGCGGAATTGCGAGCTGCCTTTGCTAAACAACCGCGGGCTATTATTGTGAGCACGCCTCACAATCCGACCGGACGCGTATTCACTCGCGAAACCCTGCAGCTGATCGCCGATTTGTGTATCGAACACGATACGGTGGCCATCACCGATGAGATTTATGAACATATTCTTTACGATGGCCGCGCGCATATTCCCCTGGCGACCCTACCGGGCATGGCCGGGCGGACGATCACGACCAGTGGCTTAACCAAAACCTATGCCACGACCGGGTGGCGCGTGGCCTGGGCCATCGCGCCGCCTGTCCTGTCTAACGCCTTGCGCACGGTACACGATTTCTTGACCATCTGTGCTCCGGCACCGCTTCAGGAAGCCGCAGTGGCTGCCCTCAATTTGCCTGACGAATATTATGCCAGGCTTACGCGCAACTATCACTTACGTCGTGACAAGATGATGGCCATTTTGGAGGAAGCCGGGTTCCGGGCCATTACGCCGGAGGGGGCCTATTATGTGATGGCTGATTACACCGCTATCCAACCTGAAATGGACGACGTGACCTTCGCCACGTGGCTAACCACCGAGAAGAAAGTTGCCGTTGTGCCTGGCAGTAGTTTTTATCGCGGCAGCCCAACCCAGGGCAGGGGAACAATCCGCTTCGCCTTTTCAAAACAGCTCGAAACGCTTGAGGAAGCTCGTAGACGATTGGCAGCCTAACATAATCGATGTCTAATTTAGCCGATCTCAATTTTAAGCCCTATCTTGCCGAGGCCCCATATTATACGGATGAAACCTCGCTTGACATACTGCAGACCGAGTACGGCCTGGACGAGATAGTCAATGTAGGGTCCAACGAAAACCCGCTGCCGCCTTCTCCCTTGGTTGTTGAGGCTGTTCAGCAGGCCACGCAAACGTTGAACCGGTACCCTGCTGTGATGGGCGACGAGGATTTGCGTCAAGCCCTGGCCGGCGCCATCGGGCAGGGCTTGACGGCCGATAACTTTTTTAGCGGCAACGGCGGTTGTGATGTGCTGGCTATGATTGCGACCAGTTTTCTGAGTCCCGGCGACTCATGCATCATCTGCCGTCCCACGTTTCCCATCTACGATCTGACCGCACGACGGGCCGGAGCCACCATCACTTACGTGGATTTAGAGCCTGAC
>JBFGLD010001424.1:0-1148 GCA_041576335.1 Anaerolineae bacterium
CGCATGCGGGCTGTTTCCCGCGAGGCCTCATCATAGACCAATGGTACGGCGTACTGAACCTGGACTTTACGTCCAACTCTTTGGGCGCCTTGATTGATATTGGCAACCACATTGGCTAAGTCAAAACGTGGAATGCCATTAAGAACGATTACATCCGCCAGCTCGCCGCCCAGGGCTAACATTTTCGGCCCCCGCGCCGCCCAGTGCAGCTCAATATCGGGCCGGCAGGGAAAATTTAAGCCCGCTTCCCTGACCTGGAAAAATTGTCCTTGGTAATTAACAGGTGCTCCCTGCCATAACAAGCGAGCAATCTCGGCAGCTTCCCGGCACCTTTGCAGCGGGCTGGTCCGCTCTATTTGCAGCGGCCCCAAGGTGCGCGATCCCCCCGCGCCCAACCCTAAAAATGCCCGGCCGCCCGATACTTCATCCAGGGTGGCCGTGGAAACTGCCGCCACGATCGGGTGACGGGTGTAGGGGTGAGTGATTCCCGGTCCTAGTTGGATGCGCCGGGTGGCCCGGGCCAGGGCGGTCAACGTCACATAGACATCACGGCTAAAGCCCTGATCGGCAATATATGCATACACAAAATCCAGATCCTCTGCCAGTTGAATCGTTTCGATCAGTTTATCCGTCGGCGCGTCGGGATTCATCGTAATTGCGGTTTTCATCCGTAATCCTCGCTAGGTAATTTTGGCTCTCTCAACCAGCGCCTGTGCCGCAGCCCGAGCTTCGACGAGTAATCGTCCCTCGTCAACGGTGGTGATTTTGCCGTTCTCCATAATCACCTGTCCCCCAATTATGACCGTCTCTACATTTTCTTCGCCGGCCGAAAAAACTACTGAAGCCAACGGATCGTGGACCGGTATGGTCCGTGCCGTGTCTGTTCGAAAGATGACAAGGTCCGCCAGGTAGCCCGGCCTTATCGCCCCCAGCTGCTGCTCACCTAACGCCCGAGCTCCGCCGCTGGTTGCCAACGCCATGGCCTCACTTGCGGTCATCGTATCGGGCCGGCGCTGGGCCGCTCGCTGACTTAGGGCCGCTACCTTCATGGTTTCGATCATGGACTGGCTGTTATTGCTGGCCGCGCCGTCACTGCCCAGGACAACGGTGACCCCCCGGGCTAGCATTCCGGTCACCGGTGCGATCCC
>JBFGLD010001425.1:0-1138 GCA_041576335.1 Anaerolineae bacterium
CGGATGGCTGGCGTTCCTACTTCTATGCCATCACCGCTCACTTCGGCTTGTGGTATCGGCCCCTCCGGGCCCGAACCGACCACTGGCAAGTCGATGGCAAGTTGCTGTACGGTCAGTTAGTCAAACGCAAACGGAGCCGCAAGCTGGCTTATGCCACCACCCGCATGTTATGGGGCAAACGTAAGACCTTGATCGCAAAGCTGAAATCGGTCGGCTTGTCTGGCTTAATCCAGACCGCTTTTATCGAAAGAGCAAATCTCACCATCCGCCAATCGGTCGCTCCTTTGCAGCGCAAAACCTGGTCCCTGGCTCAATCTGAACCAGCGTTGCTGATGCACGTCGAATGGTGGCGACTGTATTATCATTTTGTCAGAGACCACGCCTCTTTACGCAGGCCTGTGCCTGGTCTCAGGGGACGATATTGTTCTCAAACTCCGGCTATGGCCGCTGGCCTAACCAACCGGCTCTGGACGGTCGGCGAGCTGTTACAAACGCCCATCGTCTTGCCGGAGACTTAACCCGACCAGCAAGAAAAAACCCCGCTCAATGATATAGCGGGGCTGTTTTGGCTTGCTACTCGGCGAAAATACCATGCCAGTGGCTTGGAATCGGACGTGTATTTTCTGTTTCAAGCTCACTTTTCCTTGTTTTCCCCTCCAAATTCACCCCCAAATCGCCCACCGAATTATCAACTGTTCCCGTTTTGAGAACCCTTCCCGAATAAAAATGCCTGCCGAATTCGGCAGGCATTTCGCTTAATTCAGCCAATGAGCCTCCAGGGAATCGAACCCTGAACCTACTGATTAAGAGTCAAGTGCCTGGTTAATTGCTGTCAACAAACTGCAAAAGCTCGTTTGTTGTCACTGCATATTTGATTTTCGGCGGCTAGACAGCTCAGGTGGCGCAGATCCCGCGCCACGTTTAGCAGAGCTTTGACTATATTTCCTCATAAACTCGTTCTACAGACCACATCTTAATTTTAACAGTTCCTGATTGAACTACCTATGTTTTTGCAGGAGATCATGTTACAATATGGCTAGCCGTGCATTATCTCGATATAGCGGGCTGGATCAGTGAATGAGGCAAATCATCTACACACGTCATGCCAGGCAACGGCTAAAGCAGCGAAAAGTTGATC
>JBFGLD010001426.1:0-1115 GCA_041576335.1 Anaerolineae bacterium
GCCAATGTGGCGTTTCGGACAAAGCTGCTAAGCGATCCCGAGGATGCCCTGGCCGAGCTAAATCTGCCGCCGGAGGATGCCGAGCTTTTGCGAAAAGTACGCGCACCTTCGTTACAGGAGTATGCTCGTCAGCTCAAAACAAAGTTGATGACACTTGAGGTTTAGGCAGTTTCGTTTGCCGAAAATCTATAGACGCCGGTGAACCCTTCCGCAGATTAGATATCCGCCGGGGGCGGCTTAAGCGACTCTGGGGAATCCCGGCGTATCGCCTGCCAAACCTTGAATGAGAGAAGGTTTATGGTTTTAGTTTATGCCGTTATGGCTCTGGTAGGGCTGGCCCTGCTGCTCCGGCGTGATCTCAGCGCTATTGGTAGGGTCACATTTCGAGGCGGCTGGAAGTTGGCTGTGTTGGTCATTGGCCTGTTTGCCTTGCAGGCAGTCACGGTGCTCTACGTGTCCGGGCAAACCATAGTTCAAAGGGCCTTCTTGATTTCGACCCAAGCGGCTTTGATATTTCTTTTTGTGCTAAATCACCACCTGCCGGGTGCCAAATTGTTTGCTCTAGGTATTATTCTAAACACGGCCGTCATGGTGGCCAACGGTGGTTTGATGCCGGTTACGCCAGAAACGTATCGTTATGTTCACCCTGATCGAAATCTTGAAGTGCAAACAAGACCGCCGAGTAGTAAAGGGATTATCTTGCCCCGTAGCGAAACCAATCTGTGGGTCTTATCCGACATAATTCGAGTCGCCTTACCGTGGCGTCGCAACGCCATAAGCCTTGGCGACATACTCTTGATTGTCGGTGTGGGCCAATTTATTTTTCAGGTAACGTCAACGAAGGAAAAACGAACGGTTGTTAACACGTCATCCCAGGTAAAGGTACAGTAGCAGTAATGGGGGCAATGTCTAAAGTGGATAAAATCTTGATTGTAGATGACCAGCCTGAAATCCGGGAATTGGTGAAAGTAACGCTCGAGGTTGCCGATTACCAAATTTTTTCTGCCGAACATGGGCAGGAGGCCATTGATGTCGCTCAGGCCGAGCATCCTGATATTATTTTGCTGGATATTAAGATGCCCGGCAGCAGTGTTAACGGCCTGGAGGTCTGCCGC